>JAPYWX010000190.1 GCA_028276145.1 Spirochaetota bacterium | reverse complement strand
ATCCTCAAACATACTGGTATAGTGGTGCTACTCCTTGGGGACCAAGGTTCAATTATTCAAACCCTATTGTATATAAATTTTTGGTAGACAGCGCTAAATACATGATGAAACACTACAGAATAGATGGCTTTAGGTTTGATGCTACTTACTACATTGCGTATAATAATTGGTCTTCAGATGGTGGTAATTTTTTATATCATATGACGAGGGAACTTAGGAGTTTTGCAAGTAATGATGGTAATGGTCCTAATTTGTTGTTGATAGCAGAGAATTTGCCTAATTGGGCTTGGATAGGTGATAAAGCGGGTGGTGCTTTTGATTCACAGTGGAATGTTAACCTTTCACATGAGCTTAAGAATCTATTCATTACAGGTCCATTGGCTGTTGATATAAATAACATATCAAGTTA
Organism: Spirochaetota bacterium; assembly: GCA_028276145.1. Lineage (GTDB taxonomy): Bacteria > Spirochaetota > Brevinematia > DTOW01 > DTOW01 > JAPYWX01. The sequence goes on along the minus strand of JAPYWX010000190.1, from coordinate 2,370 downwards.
CATACAATGTAGTGGATTGGATAATGGGCTTAATAATCAAAATCCTTATGGCTTGGTGGCGGTACAGTATTTGAGTTCACACGATGAGGTGGCTAATGGTAAGAGAAGACCGGCAAGAGATTTGAAAGATAGGGGTAGTTGGGGAGATAGTGAATATGACGCACAGGCTCAGACTATAACTGCTTTGGCTACTATAATAATGGCTAGAGGTTATCCAATGATATTCATGGGTGATGAGTTTCTAGAGGGTTATTATTTTGGTAATCAAGAATACTTCAAAGATGACCAACCTATAACGTGGGCTAACTTAACAAATACTAAAGCGTCTAACACCATGAGGGCAGTAAGGGATTTGATAAATATAAGAAAAACAGAAATAAACAAACCTTGGTATGTTGGTATAGGGGTTATTCATGTGAATAATAGCGCTAAAGTTATAGGATTCAGTAGAGGTGGTAGCATATATGTGGTAATTAATTACAATAAAGAGAACTACCCAAGCTACGGGATACCATTCCCTAGTGCCGGTACATGGAATTTGATATATGCACATCCGAGTAGTGCTTATGGTGATTATTGGGCTGATTCTTACCTAACAAGTTCTGTTAGCTACTCCGGTGGTAATGCTTACATAAAGATACCAGAGTACGGAGTACTGATTTACAAGAAACAATAATAGTTTTAGGGGAGCCTCACGGCTCCCTTAAAAAATTTTTTATCTTTAAAAAGTTATGTTAACTTGTCTTTTGTTAAAAAAGCAACAAATATACACAACTAAGGACAAAAACAAAAGCAAACCTTAGACTAGCCTTAAGCAGTTTTAGAAAAACCTATCCATAAGGAAGTTATACCTACCTTCAGGAACATTCACACCTTAGTTAATTGGTATCTTAGTTAAATCAACCTAAGAAAACACTTTAGAACGGCCTGAGAAAATACAAGAAGTTCATAACCCAATTAAGTCAGCCTTAGAAGTATTTAATTTTTTAATACAATACTATTGTTATCTAATAAACTTTCTAGTTTACAAAGCAAACTTTTAGAATCAAACTATTATGAAAAGGATTCTGTTTAAGAGAGTGATATTTATCACTTTTGTGATTATAATGTTTTTTGGGGTTTCGTCTTGTGTACCTCCTAGAGAGGTTAGTAAGATTGAATACAGGTATGTGCCGGGAGGAGTTTATAATTATTCACTTGAGTTAAGGGCTAGTGGTAATTTCTCGTATCTTTTCATTAATTACACTGGTGATATTGTTTTCAATTCTGATGTCGAAATGAATGTTTTTGAGGGGGAGAAGGGTAAGAACTATTATTTTTTGAAATTCAGTAATATCAAAGTTGAGGGAATGCCTTCTTCTTTTATTGAATCGTTTAGTAATTTATCTTTTTATATGGATTCCAAAGGTAATAAGGTTGTTGATAATGTACTTTTGCATTACCTTCTTGACATTTTAATTCCTGTTCTACCTGAAGATGAAAGTACCAATGAGAGTAGATTTAGGACTTCTTCATTTAAGATTGAGAATCTTGGTGTTTTGGGGGAAGTTAGCAATAGTACCGTTGTTTCAAATAGAGGAATGAGGGGATTTGATATAGGTTATGACACTTCAGCTAAACTTTTGGAACTGGAATTTAGGGATATCGTAGTGGCTAGCCTTGTTGTTAATGGTTTTGGTAAGGTTATGGATGGTGTTTTGGAATACAATAAGGTTGGTTTCAACTCGGGTACTATGATACCACTTAACAAAATATACGGTGATTATAAATTTCCGATTACTCAGGTTATTGGGTTTAAAGGTAGCGGAGTAATAGAAATTAAGAGAAAAGGGAACATTTAATTCGGGGCGCCCGGACTTGAACCGGGGACCTCATGCTCCCAAGGCATGCGCTCTAACCATCTGAGCTACGCCCCGTCAAGTTGATTAAGAAGCAATTTTTGAAACGTCTACTCCATGCTTAGCAATAAATGCCAAAAGCCTACTCTTCAATCTACTAACTTTGTTAGGTTTGAAAACATTCTTTGTTTTCGTTTTGTCAACTGTTGATTGGAACTCTCTCCACTTCTTTTTAAGCTCTTCAATGTTAACATTACCAGACAAAACATACTTTATAATATCCTTTCTGAGTGCTTTGACTTTTTCCTTCCAAGCTTTGTTTCTTAGATACCTCTTTTTACTTTGCCTTACTCTCTTCTCAGCTGATTTTGTATTAGGCATTAAAACCTCCTAGCTTAATAAATATTTTAAGAAAATTCCTTTACCTAAATCAACTTACTTAATTCTTATAATTAAATCCTTGCATATCGTTTGAACATTATTTTTTGGAGGGTGAAAAGAGGTGAAAAAACTCTCTAAATCAAATAAAGTG
>JAPYWX010000189.1 GCA_028276145.1 Spirochaetota bacterium | reverse complement strand
AACATCGGTGAAATAGTGAACTCCTAGGTATATTCTTGATATGCCAATAAGTATGGCAATTATTAAAAATATCCAAGATATGGATGGTAAGTAGGAGTTAATGCAAAAAAAGAGTACAAATGCCCCCGCTGTATGCCCCGAGGGAAAAGAAAATTTGTCGGGTGGTAATATTAGCCTTGGAATGGAGAATCTATCCTTTATGTATGGCCTTTCCCTAAGAAATATTTTTTTTATGCTTTTTTGAAGGATTACTTGTATTAACTGAGAAATGAGTATTAGCGTACCTAGCCTAACATTGAAAAATAAAATGACAAGTGTGAATATAAACGAAGCCCACCAATCACCAAGAATTGAAAATATCTTGAAAAGAAGAGTAAAAACTTTGTTCCTTAATTTAACAAAAAGTTTGGAAATAAAAAAGTCAACACGATAAACTATGGTACTTGAAGTTTTCTGGGTAAAGGTTTTTAGTTTTTTATTATATAGAGTCATTTATTTTACATCCTTTATTGCATCATCAACGTTTTCGTAGTATGTGAAAAGGTTTTCTAGTTCGACTAACTTTAGTATCTTTTTTACAGCTTGGTTTACCCTAGCCAATCTCACCCATCCGTTGTTTGACATTGTTCTTCTTAGGGTTGATATTAGGACTCTTATGCCGCTACTTGAGAGGTGTTGAACATCGTTCATGTCGAATACGATTTTGTTGAAGCCTGAAGATAGTATGTTGTTCATCTCTTTTTCAAGTTCAAGAGCAGCTTGTACATCAACTCTACCACTAAGCTTTATTACTGCCACATCCCCTACCTTTGTAATGTCAAACATAAACACCTCAACTCAAGATATTTTCTTATAATATAAATAAATCCAAAGACATTTACAAATTAATTCAATTCTGTTGAAGAGATTTTGATAAACCATTTTAAGAGTGTAGATAGTAACATCTCTCAATAGAAATTGGTGTTAGGTGTGATTAATAGCACTTTGGTGCTTATAGCACATTGTGCTTAATAGCACTTTCTTATAAATAGAATGAGGGGCTACTAATTCGGAAGTATTACTTTCTTTCTAGTATTGACTTTGCGTGTACTTCTAGTCCTTCATAATTAGCTAGTTTCGAAACAGTTTCCATATCTTCCAATAAACTATTCTTTTCCCATTCACAAATGTTGTACATTTTGACGAAGTTGTAGACTCCGAGAGGAGAGGAGAATTTAGCTGTTGAATTTGTTGGTAGGACATGGTTGGTTCCAGCGAAGTAATCGGTGATAACAACGGGAGAGTATAAGCCAATAAGTACTGTGCCAGCATGCTTAACATAGTTGTCGATATTGTTAATGTCAATACCATCTACTACTATTTCAAGGTGTTCAGGTGCTATTTGATTGACTACATCAAAGCCTTCTTCTATTGATGAAACTTCAATAAAGAATAAATTCTTTGTAGAGTTATCTAGTATATTTTTTCTGCTTGTATTTGGAATGATATCGATAATCTCTTTTTGGATTTTTTCAAGTAACTCGCTGTTTGTACTTATCATGAATGCACTTGAATCGGGGTCGTGTTCAAGCTGTGAGAGTAGGTCGTAGGCGAAATATTTAGGGTTTCCGTAGGTTGCTAGAATAGCTATTTCACTTGGTCCGGGTATTATGTCTATTCCTACAATACCACTTAAGAGTTTTTTGGCCAGAACGAAATATTTATTTCCGGGTCCGACTATCATGTCAACTTTTGGTATTGTTTGGGTTCCGAAGGCAAAGGATGCGACGCTTACAGCACCACCAACTTTAAAAATTCCGTTAGCACCTAGCCTTTTAGCTAGGTATAGTATGATAGGTGAAACTTTACCTTTTTGTGATGGAGTGGAAACGAATATTTTGTTTACGCCGGCAACTTTAGCAGGAATGAGATTCATTATAAGAGTTGAAGGATAGATAGCTCTACCGCCGGGAACATAAACCATTACGCTATCAACAGGCTTTACGACTTGTCCTACCTTCCTACCATTACCAATTTCAATTACCCACTTGCCGCTAAGGTTAAAGTACTTTAGTTGTTCTTCGTGAAATTTTCTTATTCTTTCTGCTGCTTTTAAAAAGGTATCTGCAATTTCCATTAAATCGTTGTTTGACTCTACCTCTTTGATGCTTTTGTTTATCTCTTCTTCTGATACAACAATGTTAAAATCGTCTCCAACACCATCAAACTTTTTACAGAATTCTATTACCTTTGAGTCTCCAAATTTCCTGACTTCTTCGATTATTTTCTCAACTTCGGAAACAAGTTCTTTCGTTAAAAATAACTCATTTTTGTTGAGGGGCACACTATCCAAAACTTTGCCTTCTATCGTTTTTACCTTCATAGAAACAACATTTTTAACTACATAGTAGGATATTTTCAATATACTTTTTGATGTTGATATTATTAATATCCCAAATCCTTTTTCATTTTGATGAATTCTTCTTGTTCAATTTCACCTTTTGCATATCTCCTATTCAGGATATCAATTGGCGTATCTTCCTTTTCTGCTGAAAAAATCTTGTGCTAAATTGAATATTGAGGACAGGCTTAGCCTGCTGCACTACTTGAAAAGCATTTGACATCATCTAAATAATTAGTAAATTATATTTTATGGCAAAAGAGATAAGAGTAAAAAGGGTAGGTGCTTTCATAGAAAAGGAAGTATCAGAAATAATTTTAACTCAGCTTAGGGATGAAGGAATTAAGGCTATGGTTACTGTGTTTGGCGTAGAAGTATCAAATGATTTGAGACATGCAAAG
>JAPYWX010000187.1 GCA_028276145.1 Spirochaetota bacterium | reverse complement strand
AAAATGGGTAGTGACTTAAATAACCCACTACCAATTTGGTGCTTTAAGCAGATTAGGCACTTTTTCAATAACTACCAAAGAGTAGAGGGATGCAAAACTTCTTTTTGGTAGGCAAAAGGCGTTAGAAAGCAAAGCTTTCCAACGGTAAAAATGGGTGAGCTGGGTGCTGAATAGCACTTGGTGCTTCATAGCACCTTTTTATTTTAAATTAAAAAACAGGCAATAGCTTGAAACAGGTAAAGCCAGTGGCAAGTTTATAACCTGGGTCAGGTTTAACCTGTGGCAGGTTTAACCTGTGGATTTTCCAACGCAATCCCAATAACTTGAAAAAACATCAACAATGAAAAATAATATTTACCGGGAGGGGAATTTTATGAATGATGTTTTGGAGTTCTTAAAGAATTTAGTTTCAAAGTTCAACCAGCTTCCTCTTACCTCGAAGTTGATTATTGGAGCTTCAGCAGCTGCAGTTATTGGTTCACTTATCGTAGTAATACTTGTATCAAAGCCAACAACCAAGGTTTTATTATACCCCCAGGCACTATCTCCAGAAGATTTCGCAAGGGTCACTAAAAAACTTACAGAACTGAACATACCATTTGAAACGAAAGATAACAAATTCATCCTTGTTGAGAATGAAGAAATAAAGCAAAAAGCCAAAATGAAACTAGCCTGGGAAGGAATCATTCCTAATAATATAAAAGGATTTGAACTGTTTGATACCCAATCTTTCACAACTACAGATTTCGAGAGGAATGTCAATCTCCATAGAGCATTAATAGGTGAAATAGAGAGACACTTAAAAATGATAGATGACATAGAAGATGTGAAGGTAATAGTACCATTCCAGCAGGAGAAGCTATTCAAGGAAGACCAAACCGAAAGGAGTGCCTCTGTCGTTATAACCCCTTCCCCTTACTCAGACATAAGAGAAAACAAAAAGAAAATAAAGGCAGTGGTTGAACTCGTAGCTAAAGGATTAGATATAAAACCAGAAAACATTGTCGTTGTAGATAACCAAGGTAATGTACTATCCGACATTCTGGTTGGTGATGAGGTAACTGACGAAATAAGAGCAGCAAAGGAGCAGATTAAAGTGAAAGAGAAAATAAAAAGAGAAATAATAGAAAGGATACAAAGCACCCTTTCAAAAGCAATATCACCTGACAGGCTGATAGTTAGCGCTGATGTAGACATGAGATGGGACAAAAAGGAAATTGAGCAAAACAAAATCATTCCTACAGTGGTAAAGCAAGACAACCCTCTGACACCTTATGACGAGAGCCAAGTAGAGGTAAATGTTCCGATAAGTAAAAAAGTAACCAAAGAAGACTTCAAAGGTCCGGCATATATACCTGAAGGTCCCCCTGGTGTAGAAGCAAATGTACCACCTGGAATAAAAGAAAAAATAGATAGATTTACTACTTACAACAAAAATGAAGAGATAGTGAACTATGAGGTAAGTAAAGAGTTTGTCAAACAGAAGAACCAACCGTACGACATAAACAGAATATCAGTCGCAGTAGCTGTTGATGGTGTGTGGGAAGTAGAAATGAAGAACGGTGAACCTGTCATTGATGAAAACGGAAAAGTAAAGAGGAAATTCTACCCACCTACTGAGGAAGAACTCAGAAACATAGAACAATGGGTCAAAGATGCTGTAGGATACAATCCTTATAGAGGTGACAAAGTCACCGTTACATTCATAAAATTCGATAGAAGCAAACAATTTGCAAAAGAAGATGAAGACTTACTGCGAAAGTATCAAATAAGAAGGATACTTATAGCTACTATTTTAGTACTCATAGTTCTATTCCTAATGATGTTACTGTACAGAACAATAATGAGAGAAGTTCTCAGAAGAAGGAGACTCAGAGAAGAAGAACTTGCAAGACAGCAACAACTCATGAGGGAAGCTGCACTTAGAGCAGCAGAACAAGAAGGAGCTATGGTTGAACTATCAGTTGAAGAAAAGGCTAGAATGGAGTTACTTGAAAGTATTGTAAGCCTAGCTAGAGAGAAACCCGAAATTGCCGCTAGAGTTATAAGAACTTGGATATCAGAAGAGTAGTTTTTTGAAATTATTCCGAAACTAAATAACTATGGGAATAAGGCTAGTTTTTAGTATCAGCCTTCTGCTTTTAAGTTTTGTACTCCTAGTATTTTTCATATTCGGTCCAAACGGAATAATTGATACTTACAAAAAGCAAGAGCAAATAGCCCAGTTAAAGGAAAAAATAGAAAAACTAGAGGAACAAAACCAAACCAAAAAGGAAATGATAAAAGCCCTCAAAAGTAGTAATTCAAAAGAAGTATACACTAAAGGAATAGGTCTAAACCTTTCCGAGGGAGAATATGTTTTCAAATTCGCTCCTGAAAGCACAACCAAAAATCAACCCCATAAGGAATCTAAGGATTCAACTTACAGCAAATTTATTCTTTCAATTTCTATTCTCGTACTGTTCTTGACTCTTATGGAGATAATAATGGTATTCTTGACATTAAAAAATCTAAAGAAATATTAGACACAACCAATTCTGTTGAAAAAACCTTGTACTTTAAGTACTCTGTACTTTAAGTATTCTTAACACAGACCTAGCCAATTCAATTTTTCAACACAATCAACATAATTTGAAATTTTGATAATAAAAAAATCTTATTGTATAATCAATCTGTGGAGATGGTTCTATGAAAAGAGTATTTTTAAGTTTCTCTGTAATATTTTTATTCATCCTAGCTCTACAGTCCTGCACCGAAAAAAAGGTAAAACAAGAAACCCGAGA
>JAPYWX010000188.1 GCA_028276145.1 Spirochaetota bacterium | reverse complement strand
CCGACAAAGTATGTTGGTGATGAGTATCATGAGTATGAATCAACTATAGTTTCTTTGTTTAAATATGGAGATAGAGAGGTAGAGAGGGTTGATACCATTACTGAAGGGGAACTTGGACTGGTTATTGTTGAGGAAACTCCTTTCTATGGTGAGGGTGGTGGACAAGTTGGTGACATAGGAATGATGATTAGTGATGAGAATATTGCGATTATTACCGATACCAAGAAGTCAAATGATGTTTATGTACACTTTGTTAAGGTTGACAAAGGAAGCTTCTCTATAGGTAAAAAAGTTAGGTTATCTGTTGATTACGATAGGAAGATGAGTATAGCTAGACATCATACGGCTACCCATCTACTACATGCTGCCCTAAGGAAAGTTTTAGGTGAGCATGTTGTGCAATCTGGTTCTTTAGTTGAACCTAATAGGTTGCGATTTGATTTCTCTCATTACGCAGCTTTGAGTGAAAGAGAGATAGAAGCTATTGAGAATGAGGTTAATGAGGTGATACTGAAAAACGTAGAGGTTGTAAAGAGATTTATGAGTAAGAAGGAAGCGATAAGCAGCGGTGCTTTGGCATTTTTCGGAGATAAATATGGGGATGTTGTTAGAGTTGTTGAGGTTCCAGGATTCTCAAAGGAGCTTTGTGGGGGTACCCATGTCAATAGAACAGGTGATATAGGTATGTTCAAAGTAATTGACGAAGAGTCAGTAGCTTCTGGAGTTAGAAGAATAACAGCTGTTGCTGGTAAGGCTTTGCTTAACTACATAAGGGAGAGAGAAAAAATAATTTCATCGTTGTCAGCTAAACTTAGCGTACCTTCGGGTGACATAGTTAACAGAGTTGAAGGGTTGCTTAATAAACTAAAAGAATTAGAGAAAGGTAAAGCTTCAAGGCAAGTAAGTAAAGAAGAGATTCTTTCTTCTCTTTCAGAAATGAATGGTGTCAAGGTTGCCTTTAAGGTTCTTGATAATGCCGATATAAATCAGTTGGGAGGGGTAGTTGATAATATTAGAGCTGAAATTCCTAGTGTTGTTGTGATGCTTATTTCCAAGTCTGATGATAGGGTTTCTTTTGTTTGCGGAACAAATATTGATAAGATAGATTTGAGAGAAGTAATAAATCGTCTTTCTTCTTTAGGTGTCAAAGGTGGTGGCAGGAAAGATTTCATAAGAGGTGGAATAGCAAAAGACAGTGACTTGGAAAGGATAAAATCAGAGTTTGTTGACATTGTAACGAAAGGGTAGAAAGGTGTTTCTACTTTAGCTATTAAATTTTTTTGAGGATTTTTATGATTAGGGTTAGTCTTTTAAACGAGTATGGGAAGGTTGATATTCCTGAGAGGAAAATTAAAGAGATAATTAAATTCGTTCTAAAAGAAATGGAAAAGGATAATTCCGAACTTAGTTTGGTTCTGTGTAACAATGATTACATACACTTTTACAATAAAGAGTATAGAAACAAAGATTACCCTACTGACGTTTTATCTTTCGTTGATGGTGAGAGAATGGGGAAGATTACTTATCTTGGTGATATAATAATCTCAATTGATAAGGTTAAATCTCAAAGTGAAGAGTATGGAGTTAGTTTTGAAGAGGAGTTTTCAAGGCTTCTGGTTCACGGAATACTTCATCTTCTTGGGTATGATCATGAGACTAGTGAGGAAGACGAAAAAGTAATGATGAGCATACAGGACAAACTAGTTGATGAGGTTTTGAGAAAGTTTTTTGGTTCTTAGAATATACTTTCTATTATTTCTTTTATTGTGCTTATTTTTTCGTGTAGGTTGTCAGTTTTTATTTTAAGCAGTATTTCGTTTTTGGCTCTCTGTGAGAATTCAAGAGGGTACTTATTGCTAAGGAGTAGAGTAGTAAATTTTTCGGGGTCTGGTAAATTCTTGGGTGAGAACCTTATGTATATTCCTTCTGAAGATTCTGATACTTCTTCTATTTGATATTTCTTTAGGTAGATTCTAAACTTTACTATTTCTGATAGTTTCAGTAGCCCTTCGGGTAATATTCCGTATCTGTCTTTGAACTCTTCAAGTATGAAATTTAGTTGTTTCTCTGTGAATGCTATGTTTAGCTTGAGTATTATTTCTATTTTCTCGCTATCTGGAATTTTTATATCTGGTGGAAATATTCTATCAAATGTGAAATAAACAACGGGGTCTGAGTACTCAATTGGTTCGCCACCTTCTGCTACGAGTCTCAGTGTTTCTGAAAGCATTCTTGTATAAAATACGTATCCCACACTTTTTATGTTGCCGTGTTGTTCTTTACCTAATAGATTCCCTGCTCCTCTCATTTCTAAGTCTTTTAGTGCTATTCTGAATCCAGCTCCCAGATCTGAATGTTCTTCTATGGCATTTAGCCTTTTCATTTGTAGTTCTGTTAGGATGTACTTAGATGGGTATATAAGGTAGGCATAACCTTCAATATTCCCTCGCCCAACTCTTCCTCTTATTTGGTGTAAGTCTGCTAATCCGAACATGTGAGCATTGTTTATTATCACAGTGTTGACATTTGGCATGTCTAGCCCTGATTCTGAGATTATCGTTGACACCATTACCTTATACTTGTCATTTAAAAAGTCAAGGAATACATTTTCAATAGTTGACCTACTGAGTTGTCCATGAAGTAAACATACATCTTTTTCGTCTATTATTCCCTTGGATACTTCTAGTATTTTTTCTTTTAGTTTCTCTATTGTTTCTACCTTGTCGTTGATTACTAGTACTTTCCCGCCTCTTTCAATTTCATGTTTTATGGCTTCTCTTATT
>JAPYWX010000031.1 GCA_028276145.1 Spirochaetota bacterium | reverse complement strand
TTCACATTACTTTTACGGAAAGAGGCAAAGTATCTCCACCTTCCCACCTTATTTAGAGGCTGATGTCTCCCTTAACCTCCAATAAGTAAGAAAATACCACCAACATGAATGTTTAAGCACTTAAGAAGTCGATAATCAGCACCTAATTAAAAGGTACTATGAAGCACCTTTAAGTAGTCCCACCCCCACCCTATTTTACTTTTGGGAAGCTTCGTTTCTATATGGTTTCCAAGCTTTTATAAGAAAAGTTCCATTAGGCACCCATCCCTAAAATTCTAAGTGAGGCTAAAGTTTCCCCCAAACCTAATATAAGAAAAGAGAAAATTTTTACTGTTCTTATTCTTCTAAATGCTAAAAAAATGAACCTAAGAAACATAAATAGGCTCAAGTTTATCGTCAAACTCCCCTAACTCAAATTTCCTTAAAACGAAATCTCTTACCCAGGTGACTGGCAAAATATCATAAAATGAAAAGCTATCATACACAGTTCTAGAAATTGAACCCTCACTGACAAGTTCCTTAAGTACACCTTGACACCCAACCGAAACAAACCTTTTCATAACATTGTTAACCTTTTCCATATTAACGAACTCTTCGAGTTCGCTAAATCTCAAAATTTTAATCTGTCCTGAATTATCGCCAACGATAAACTTCTTCGCTCTTCCATCAACAAAAAAATATGAATTCTCAAATTCGCTAGATAAAACATCAAAAACCGAAAATGTTATAACATTAATTTTCTTGATTTCCCTAAGAGTCTTAGCTACCGTAATACCAGTTCTAACTGCAGAGAATGGTCCCGGTCCCCTCGAAACAGCCAAAACACCTATATCCTCCTTAGTAACCCCAAAAGAATTTAAAGCAATATCTATCAAATCCCAAATACGAGTAAAATTAGGTTCAGAACCTAAAAAAGATAAAGAAGTAAAGTTTGAATTGTTTAAAACAGAAACGCTAAAGCCACTATAGTATGAAGTATCAATGATAAGTATACTTCGGTTGTCAGATTCTCTCATTCTCACTTTTCCTTTCAACCAACCCCACCAAAACCCTTTTTAGAAGACTAATAAAATCCTTAAAGGATTCTATAACAGAAACTTTCCTATCAATCGAATCACCTATCAAAAACCCCAACAAGCCGAACATAACTAGCAACACAAAAGGTCCAATTCCGAACAGCAACACAAAAATCACCGACAGAACACTTATAACCGATATTAATATTCCCCAAAAATGCTCTATGAGAAACTTAGAAATATTCCTCCTTTTTATCATAATTCAAATTCTTCTAAGAACCTTGTGGTATGTGTACCTCCCAAGAAAACAGGATGATTCATAACTTTTGAGTGGAATGGTATAGTCGTGGGAACTCCTTCAACAACAAACTCGTCAAGTGCTCTTTTCATCCTCGTGATAGCTTCATTTCTATCCTTACCCCAAACTATCAGCTTGGCAATCATTGAATCGTAGAACATGGGTATCTCATACCCTTGATAAACATGAGTATCAACTCTAACGCCAAAACCTCCTGGTAAATGTAAAGTTTTTATGACTCCTGGCGAAGGTCTAAAATCATTAAACGGATCCTCTGCATTTATTCTACACTCTATTGCATGACCGTTCAACTTAACATCCTCTTGGCTTATGGACAACTTTTCACCTAAGCAAACTAATATCTGCTCTCTTATTATGTCTATACCTGTTATCATCTCCGTCACAGGATGCTCAACTTGAATCCTCGTGTTAACCTCCATGAAATAGAAATTACCCTTGTCATCCATTATGAATTCCATCGTACCAGCGCCGACATACCCTACCGAACTTACAGCTTTTCTAACAACCTCAGAAATCTTCTCTCTTTGCTCAGGGGTAATTGTTGGACCAGGTGCTTCCTCTACCAACTTTTGATGTTTCCTCTGAATAGAGCAGTCCCTCTCACCAAGAGTTATAGCGTTACCAAACCTATCACCTAAAAACTGTATCTCTATATGTTTAGGATTTTGGATATACTTCTCTATGTAAACCCCAGGGTTACCAAATGCAGCCTGAGCCTCACCCTGAGCAAGCGGTAAAAACTTCTTCAAATCTTCATCTGAGAAACAAACCCTCATTCCCTTACCACCACCACCAGCAGTAGCTTTTATTATCACAGGATAGCCAATCTCCCTGGCAATCCCCAAAGCTTCATCAACACTACTTATAATCGACTCACTACCAGGAACAGTAGGAACTCCCAACTTCTTCATTGTGTTCTTAGCAGTAGACTTATCACCAAACAGAGTTATAACCTCAGGCGAAGGACCTAAGAAAATTAAATCATGGTCCTTACATATCTGAGAGAACTTAGCATTCTCAGACAAAAACCCATATCCCGGATGTATAGCCTTAGCATTCGTAACAAGAGCAGCACTTATTATGTTAGGTATATTCAAATACGATTGCTTACCGTATGGACCACCTATACAAATATCCTCATCAGCCAATTGCCTATGATAAGAATTAGCGTCAGCCTCAGAATAAACAGCCACAGTCTTAAAACCTAACTCTTTACAAGTTCTGATAACTCTTACAGCTATTTCACCTCTATTAGCAATAAGAACTTTCATCTTATCCCCTCTTTTTTAGATGATTATAAAAAACTTATCTTTAAAGTTTCTATTATCTCATAGCCTACCTTAGAATCTCAAGGGTAGTGGGATTGCGTTGAAAAATTCAACTTTTCTTGAATCTACTTGGACAGACAATTATTAGTAATTTCCCGCCCACCCATTTTTATCGTAGAGAGGCTTCGCCTCTCTACACTCTTAAAAGAGTACTCTTAAATTTGTCAAAAAAGTATCCTAGGCAGTATAGGAGAAGTTTACACCCCTCTCCGATAAAGTAGGACGGGCATGTACTTCATAACATCTTTCTAATAAAGTTCCAAATAGCACCTTTATATAGCTGGTAAAAGTGAATAGAGATTCTCTATTCCTTTAAAATTTTTTTATGCGAACAAAAGAGGACTTTATAACCTTCTTAATAGAACATGATATTCTAACCTTCGGTGAATTCATAACAAAAAGCGGTAGGAAAACCCCTTATTTTATCAATACAGGTAACTACAACAATGGCCAAAGGTTATCAGCAATATCAGAATTCTACGCAGAAGAAATACATGAGAATTTCAAAAATGCTACTATGCTCTTTGGACCAGCTTACAAAGGAATACCTCTAGTATCAGTTGTAAGCCTAAAGTTGTTTGAAAAATACAAAGTGAACCTCAGTATAGCATTCAACAGAAAAGAAGCAAAAGACCACGGTGAAGGCGGCATAATAGTAGGACACAAACCTTCAGAAAGAGATAAAGTCGTAATCGTTGAAGATGTTGTAACCTCAGGAATATCAATTTCCGAAAGTATTGAAATCCTAAAAAGTAATGGAAACCCTCAAATACTGGGAGCGGTGATATCAGTAGACAGAATGGAAAGAGGGAAAGGCAAAAAAACAGCAATACAAGAATTACAGGAAGAATTTGGCATAAAAATAATACCAATAATAACGATTAAAGATATCTTAGATTTTCTATCATCAAGGGAAATCCCCAAGTATAGCCAAAACCAAAGCGAACTAGTAAAAAAAATGATAGAGTACCTCAAAGAAAATTCACCATTAGAGATTTAATAAATTCCTACCAGAGGCTACGCCTCTGCTACATCTATTATCTAATAAGCACCTGCTGCAAAGTAAACATCGGCAAAAACAGAGACAAAACAAGAAACCCAACAATAGCACCAACAAAAAGTATCATAATAGGCGATAGAGTAGAGGTGATAATCTCCGATTCTCTATCAAGCTCAAGTGAATAAAAGTTAGCTAACTTTTCAAAAGTCTTTGGTAATTCACCTGTTTCTTCCCCTACACTGATCATCTGTATGAGCAAAGAAGGAAAGAGCTTCTCTAGAGAAAGAGCATCCGAAAGCTTCTCCCCTCTCTCAAGTGCAGATACAGAAAGCGTGATAGAATTTCTTAGCCTTACCAAGGACATTATAGAAGCAGCCGTCTCTAGCGAATTTGTAATCATAACGCCATTCTGTAGCATTATAGCCATAACCCTAGCAAACTTCTCTACATCCGTTTTTACCCAATAATTACCCAAAGGCGGAAAAACCTTTATAACAAAATCCTGAACAAAAACCTTAAAACTCTCAAAAGAATTATAGAGATAATTAAAAAGGTAAATAGGAACGATAATAGCTAATAGAATAATTAGCCAGTTGCTTTTGGTGAAATTACCTAGTGATATTACAACCTCAGTAATTTTAGGTAGAGATGTAGAATAAGACGAGTATATTTCAGCAAACCTAGGAACAATTGAGATCATAAAAAGTATCAAGACGCCTATAGCCACAGACAAAACAATAGCAGGATAAACTAAAGAAGACTTCACCTTTGATGAAATTTCGTATGATTTCTGTAAATAACTTGCTAAATTATTGAGAGCCTCACCCAAATTACCAGAAGCCTCACCTGACTTTACAACTCCGACGTACATTGAGTCAAAAACATCTGAATGCATAGCCATCGCTTCCGAAAGGAGTTTACCAGCTTTAATGTTATTTATTACCGAAGATATAACCTCAAGAAGGTACTTATCAGAAATATTTTTTGATGACACTTCCAAAGCTTTTATCATAGGCAACCCAGCATTTATGGATATACTAAGCAAGTTAGTAAAAACTATAAGCTCTCTTCTATTAATTTTCCTTTTCTTTACTGACCTTTGTTTAGTTATTGATAAAACAAACTTGTATGATGCACGCAAACTTTCCAAAGCTTCCTTATCGGACTCAGCCTCTATGATTCCTGAAACCTTTTCACCATCCTCAGTTAAAGCAACATACTTGAATATCATAGTTTGACATCCTCTTTTTCCCAGAGCTCTACGAAGTGCTTAATAACTTCCCTCACTTCATCTATGCCGTGAGTGAACCTGCTATCACCCAAGAACCTATCAAAATACACTCTTATTCTCTTGTTGTAAAGGTCACCCTCAAAGTTAATTATATGAGTCTCAACATCAAACGGATTACCACCAAAAGTAGGTGAAGAACCAACATGAGTGACACTTTTATACTTTTTCCCATCAACCTCAGTTATTGTTCCATATATTCCCGGTGGCGGATAAACCTGTATCCTACTTCTTATGTTAGCAGTAGGGAAGCCTATTGCCTTTCCCCTACCTGCCCCCTTTATAACTTTACTTTCCAAGAAAAATCTTCTAGTCAAAAGCTCGTTTGCTATCTCTATATCACCCTGAGCTATAAAAGACCTTATCACAGTGCTACTCACCCTAATACCCTTATACATTACCTCATCGGCTATGTGCGGTACATACCCAAACTTAGAAGCATTCCTTATAAGAAAGTCCGTATTTCCCTTTGCTCCCTTCCCAAATTTAAAGTTGTACCCAACAAATATATGAAGCTCATCTATCTGAGACTTTAATATTTCAAGGAACCTTTCCGGCTCAATATCTCTAAACTCAGGTGTAAACTTCGTATAAATAACCTTATCAATGTTGTACTCCTTCTCAAAAACTTCTAACTTGTAATATGGCGGAGAAATCAACTTCGGGTACAACTCTTCCTTACCAAGCCACCTAGGATGGTTTTTGAACGTAAGGACACACAAATAACATCCGTCAACCTTAAAACCTTTACACTTTGCCTCTCCTTGCATACTGGAAAGAATTTTTCTATGTCCTATATGAACACCATCAAAAACACCTATAGACAATGCAGCCTTGCCTATCTTACCTAATGAAAAAATATCATTAACTATCTCCATCCTCTTTGAAAAATAAACATCAAGGTCAAACATATCCCCTCTTACTTATTGAACATTGACAATTTTCCTTCGTATATAGCCTTACCCACAATAACACCCTCTAATAAAGAATTATCTAAACTAAACACTTCTTCTATATCACTATCACTTGAGATTCCCCCAGAAACTATTAAATAAGGTTTTGGAAATTCCTTAGCTATGTCGAGCATCTTCTCTTCTAGTTTGGAAACAACCATCGATTTATACTCGTTCATTCTCTCATCGTGTTTTTCTATAGTCTTCCTAAGTTCATAATTACCAGTAAACGGATTTTTGAAAACACTCATGAACTCATTCACATCCTCTATTATGACATTCTTAATCTCATCCAACACTGATTGAATTTCAGGTAAATTCATCAATTTGTTTAGCAACAAATCCGTGTACTTACTTTTAAGAATTTCTAGAAGCTTACCAATATGAGACAAGTCCGGTCCTAATAAAGTTCCATCCCTAGTAACATCCGTTGAGAGAATTCTCCTAACCCCCATTTTAACGGCTCTATCAAAAGCTTCCTCAACAGACAAATCTACGTCACTCTGCCACCCATGTATAACTACCTTGTCAACATTTATATCAAGTGAAAGTATGAGGTTCTCACGAAACTCACTAAGAATCTTTTCAAATTCCTGAGGCTTCTTGACAAAGATAGTCCCCACAACTATAAAATCAGCTCCAGCCTCTACAGCCTTCCTCGCTATTTCGTAAGACCTTATACCACCACCAAACTGAATTGTAACATTATTATTGAACCTATCCTTTATTTCCTTGATGAGATTAAGACTTCCAAGTTCCCCCGTTTTAGCCCCTTCAAGGTCAACTATATGTACCCTTTTAAATCCTTTAGAAACAAAAAACCTGACAACATCCAAAGGGTTATCATTGTAAACTGTTTGCTGAGAAAAATCACCTCTAACCAACCTTACAACCTTCCCACCAAAAATATCTATCGCAGGTATAACCAATGGCATAAAACCCCCTAAAAACTCGTACTACTCTTTACATATTTCCCTACCTTCAACTTGCTCAAGTCCAAATTTGAAGGTATATAAGCATTAAGACTCACTTGTGTTTTCTTGGGCACAACAACATTTTTACCAATGACTGAAGCATCAAAGTTCAATACTGACGGATACTTGGTATTCGGTGCACCTAGTCCCTTCCCTCCAATAATTGACCCATCACCTATATTAGGAAATTTAAGCGAAAGATTACTTTCATCTATTAAAGCATTAGCAATCTCAACATCATACCCTATCCAATTACCCGGATAAATTATAGCATTTCTAACATTTGTACCCTTCTCTATCCTGACTCCAGGGCAAATAATACAGTTCTCTAAATTACCATCAACAAAACTCCCATCCCCTATAAGCGAATTTCTGAAACTTCCGTGTCTACCTATAACCGCCTGCCCAGTGATTGATGGATTCAACCTTATAGGATACTTACCAAAAATTCCTTCAAACTCGGTTACAAGCTTCCAATCCAGTATAGATAAATTCATCTTAAAGTACTCTTTCAAACTAAAAAAAGGCATGAATATAAAACTCTCAACCTCCAAAGTATTATGCTCTCTGTACTTATTGAAAAAACTAGCTAACATACCACTCATCACGGATTCATACATTTCCAAATAATACCTCTTTGAAAGAACAACCGTATGATAATGTTGTAACGACCCAACTCTAGAAGAAAGCAACTTTATAGAACTACTCTTTATTTCATCTAGATATCTCTCAATAGGAAACCAGACAGGATAACCAACAATCCAAAAAACTTTACCGGAGTTGTCCTCAAGAAAAGCTAAAAAATCAAAATACATTTCACCAGACTCACTAGAAACTAACTTTTCATATTTCGACACCGGAAAATTTGAAAATTTTAACTCCAACTTTTCACCGTTTTTAACTAAAACAACAAACCTAATATTTTTCCAAGCAATCATGACATGATTGGAAATCTCCTCATTGTTAGTAATTATAACAAAAGTATCAATACCTATCCTCTCAAGATTACCAATCAGAAAATCTATGATTCTGAACCTACCAGCAACATACAGACTGTGATAACTCCTATCCTCACCAAATGTGAGAAAGTTCTCTAGTGCTATATTCGGAATGGTAATAACAGCACACTCTTTCATAAAAGGAATTATAAAGAACTGATGAGTATCTCTAAAAATTTAAAAAACACACCCTACTGAAACATAATTACCCCAAAAGTAGAAAGGTAGAATCATCTCGTACCTAACAACGAAACTCCCCATTCTCAAATTCATTCCTAGGTGAAGAGGGTCAACAACCTCAAAACCAAACGCAAACCTATACAAAAAATCTAAAACCCAATTAAAGCTATCAACATCAAAGACCTTAAACGAAACCCAAACATTTGAAACCAAGTAATTGTACAGTAGCTTCTTATCAATATAGAAAGAAAGAGAGTCAACAAAAACATAACCCAATCTAGAAGTATTAACACTAAAACCAACCCTATACCCCCAATCACCAAACATCAAATCGTCATTATAGACCTTAAGAAAGGTATCCAAAAAGTCAAAAACCTTGAAGTTACCTTCAAAACCACACTCCCAAATTAGCTCCCTAGCCAACTCACTGTAATACTCTCCACCAACATCCAAAGCTAATAAAATCTCTCCAAAGTCATACCCAAACCTAACATTACCATAAAGCCTATTTATTCTTGTAGTTTCAAGCAAATAGTAAAATTCATCATTCACCGTTAAGTAATTCGTGAATTCCCCGAAATCCGAATACCCAAAATTCCCACCAAATAAAAACTTACCAAAACTTAATTCCCCCTTAACACCAAAATGTAAAAATTCATCAGCCTTAACATAAGCAAAAATCTCACCTGTACCCCCATAAATGCAATAGCAAGGTAAAAATATAAAGAGCAAAACAAAAAGCTTTACAAAACCGAGTTTCAACCTCATCTACTCCCCTAAAACCTGAACTACCAGTCTTCTTTGCCTAGGTCTTGTATCAAATTCTATGAAAACGACTTGCTGCCAAGTACCTCTTACGAGCCTACCACCGACAACAGGCAGCACGTAGAAAGGCTTAATTAGTGAACTAAGGACATGTGAACCTCCGTTATCATCTCCCCAAGTCTCGTGATGATAATAGTAGGTTTCCGAAGGCGCTATTTTTTCAAAAAGTATATTCAAATCCTTCTTCAGCCCCGGCTCATATTCCATTGTTGTTATACCACATGTAGACCCTGGACCAAAAACATTGACAATTCCATTAGAAACACCACTCTCTCTAACAAAATTTTCAATATCCTTTGTGATATCAATAATATCACCTCTGCCATTACTAGAAACACCAAGCTCAAAGACTTTCACTTTCATAAATAAATTTTGTTCATAAAGCACTACTCTATTCAAATACCTTTGGAGGATTTAGAGATGTAAAAACCTCTTAACAATCAAATAGGATTTCTTTATCTGGCTACCAAAAAGTAGAGAGATAATTTGCCTTTTTCCATAAAAAAATATAGCACCTTTTACTTTATAGCGCCTTCTTAATCAAGCACTTTAAGCATATCTTTAACAAGAAAACAGGGTGTTGGGATGCTTTGCATCCCAACGGAAAATAAGGGTGGGTGGGCGGGGCTACTAATAGCAACGTGCTAAACAGCACGTTCTTAATTAAGTGCTTAAATCACTAAGTGCTTATAGCACTAAGTGCTTATAGCACTCAGTGCTAAATAGTACTTCCCACTTAACTACTAGAGAGTTGAAAGAGGCCTCGCTTCTCTCAGTAAAACCAGGTTTAACCTGTCAGGTATAACCTGTCAGGTGTAACCTGTTCAGGTTTAACCTGTTCAGGTTTAACCTGTTTAATTTTTTGCTGATATCCCGAAAATAAGGTAAAAGGAGTTTCTTCCTTAAAGCAAGGAGGCTTTTATGATTGGTAGAGTAACACAGAATTCAATATCAAATGAATTCCTTTTTTACCTAAAAGACAGGATGGTAGAGATGAACAAAAAGCAAACCGATTTAACAAGTATGAGCAAGATAAGAATTCCAGAGGATGACCCCGTAGGAACAACACTATCAATGAGCTTTCAAAGCAGACTCAAGGAAATAGAAACCTACATAAACAACATAGAAGAAGGGCAAGCAAGACTAAATATAATGGATTCAAACCTTCAGAGTGCTACAGACATACTCCAGAGAATAAGGGAATTGACAGTTCAAGCAGCAAACGGGACATACACAAAAGATGACACAAAAAAGATGGCTATAGAGGTTGACCAACTGATAAGAGAACTCGTTAACATTGCAAACTCATACTACAAGCAATCTTCATTATACGGTGGACATATGACAGACACTCCATTCAAAGTTGAGTATGGTTTATCTGAAGACCTTGACTACGAAGTAGTCAAGAAAGTTGTATTCATGGGGAACGATGGAATTGTAATGAGACAAGCAGATATGAATGACCTCGTTCAGATAAACCTAAGTGGCAATAGGCTTTTCGCTTCAGAAAACACAGTAATAAAATCTACAATACCCGGAACAGGATTCGTAGCAGATAGAGACCAAGTATTCAAAATTGATGGAGTTGAGGTATTTGTAGCCAAAGGCGATAACCTGGAAACTATAGTTGACAAAATAAACAGCCTAAACATACCTGTAAAAGCTTACATTGACAACTCAACAGGAAGTAACTTTTTAGTAATAGAAAGCACAATACCACATAACGTAACAATTGAGGATATAGGTGATGGCAATGTCATGGAAACATTAGGGATAGTAAGGAAAGGTGCTAAACCACCTATGAACTACCATCCCGAGGCAAAAGTATTCACAATGAACCTCTTTGATGTATTAATAAAAATAAGAGATGACATGTTAGCAGGAAAACAACAAAACCTAGGTGGTGAAGACTTGACTCTTATAGACAACGGGCTCGACAACTTCCTAAGGTATCGTGCTGAAGTAGGTGCCAGATTTGAAAGGCTAAAAACCATAAACTTGAGACTAAACACTGACATAGTGTACCTAAAAGACATACTATCAAAGGTCCAGGCAACTGACATACCCGAAGCCGTTACAGAGCTAAAGATGCTAGAACTAACACACCAAGCAGGACTCCAAGTAGGTGCTAAATTGATGGGATTGTCATTACTGAACTTCTTAAGGTAGTTACAAAAGATTAGCAGGGGGATACCTCCCCCTGGTAAAACCTCGTTAATCTTCTTTCTTAAACTTGCTCAAATCAAGAACACTATTGTATCCATCAAAACCATCTGGTTGTCTGTTAGGATTAAATGGGTCTTCAATCCATGTCATGTCAGATTTGGGGTCAAAGTCCTTTGCTAGCGGGTCTTTGTGATAAACAACAAATTTATATATGAAGTCACCAAGTCTAACATCCTCAAGTTTGAGTTTCCAAGTATCACTATCAACCTTCTTCATAAGGCTTTCGGCTGGATTCCAACTGTTCATAGTACCACCAATAGCCAAGGCATAAACTGGCTTCTTCTCTAGATTATCCTTCTTCTCCTGATACAAGTTTATCCTTCTCTCAGCCATCTTCTTCTTTTCACCCTTTAGTTTTGGATCTTGTGCTTCCTTCTTCACAGTCTCTAACATTTCATCAACATACTTCTTCAAATCACTAACCTTAACGGTGAACTCAAGTGTACCTTTTCTACCCTTGACAGAAAGCAACTTAACACTCTTTGAACCAGTATCCAACTCCTCAGCTATCAATGTGCCAGCCGAAAAAAGAAACACTAAACTAACAGCTAAAGCTAAAAATCTCCTCATATTCGCCTCCTTGAAAGAAATTTTCAAGGAAACAACAAAAACTTTCAATAAAATCATACCACATGTTTTAAGACCTATTCACTTCTTTTAAGAACAAGAAGATTTTGAACCTTCCCAACAAAAGGAAACCATAAATTCAAGTCTCTATACATCAAACAAAATGAAGTGCTTTTAGCACCTTTTTACGAACATTCTTAATCTTTGGGACTTAAGAGATGCGTCAGTATCTCTTAAACTAACTAAAGTGGGTGGAAGTGCTAAATAGCACTTGTGCTAAATAGCACTTTGCACTTCATGGCACATTCTTTCTTAATTATATTGACTTTTAAAATGGGAAATTATTATCTTAATAGTAAAGATTGGGTACAAAACGGGGGAGCTCGGGGGTAACCGGGCTGAGAGTCCTGCTAACTTTCCCGCAGGAGACCCTTTGAACCTGATCTAGGTAATACTAGCGTAGGGAGGTTTGTATGTTAAATAATAAAACACAAATGGATTATGCCCGTGAGGGCACAATTACAGAGGCAATGTACATCGCCGCACAAAAAGAAGGTGTAGAACCTGAGTTCGTGAGAAAAGAGGTAGCAAGAGGCAGAGCAATAATACCTGCAAACATCAATCATCTATCCATCTCGCTAAGCCCAATTGTCATAGGTAAGTTTTTCAAAACTAAAATTAATGCTAACATTGGTACCTCAGCAAATTCGCAAAATGTGAACGAAGAAATTGAGAAACTAAATCATGTCAAAAAATACGGTGCTGATACTGTAATGGACTTATCAACAGGCGGTAACTTAGATGAAATAAGAGTAACACTAATAAAAGAAGCAACAATGCCATTAGGAACAGTACCAATATACCAGGTACTAAAGGAAAGAAAAAAAGTCGAAGATATAACCGAAGACGACATTCTATCAATAATAGAACTACAAGCACAACAAGGTGTTGATTACATGACTTTACACGCTGGGATACTAAGAGAGTATATACCACTAACAAAAAACAGAGTAACTGGAATAGTCAGTAGAGGTGGCTCAATAATGGCTGAGTGGATGACAATAAAAGGTAAACAAAATCCATTGTACACACACTTTGACAAAGTTCTAGATATCTGTAAAAAGTACGATGTAACTATAAGTTTAGGTGATGCACTAAGACCTGGATGTATAGAGGATGCAACAGATGCGGCACAGTTAGCAGAACTTAGAACTCTAGGGGAACTAACTAAAAAAGCATGGGAAAAAGGTGTACAGGTAATGATAGAAGGACCCGGACATGTTCCTCTCCATCAAATACAATTTAACATAATGATACAGCAGGAAATTTGTCACGAAGCACCATTCTATGTATTAGGACCATTAGTAACAGATGTAGCACCAGGATATGACCACATAGCTTCAGCAATAGGTGCAGCACTAGCGGGA
>JAPYWX010000186.1 GCA_028276145.1 Spirochaetota bacterium | reverse complement strand
TTGTAAGAAGAGGTGTTACACAAATTATAACTCCCGGAACAGTCATAGATGTAGATATATTAGAAAGCAAAAGCAACAATTTTTTGATGGGAATATCAGAGAAAGACAAAAAACTTTACTGTATATTTGGAGATATATCAACAGGGGAAATACTAATCGAAAAGATACCACTAACTGACACCTTAGAAAAAATTTCATCAGAAGATGAAATATACCAAATAAAAAAAGAAATAAGAGAACTTTTTTCAAAATACAAACCTTCCGAAATTCTTATTTCAAATTCAATGTTATCCCAAAAGATAATTAATGACCTCCTAAAAGGCATAAAAAATACAACAATAACCTCATATCCAGAATGGTTCTTTAACGAAGAAGAATGTTCAAAAATATTTGATGAAACAGTTGAAAACAACGAAATCAAAGAAAAAGTATCCCAAGAAGAAAAACCACTCATAGGAGCAGTAATCAGATACTTCAAAGAAACTCAAATAGTTGATAAAATAGCCATTTCATCAATATCACAAATAGACAACAGAAAATACCTAGAAATAGACGAATTTTCCATTAGGAACCTTGAATTGATAACTAACCTGCTAGATGGAACAAAAAAATACACACTCTTAGATGTATTAGATGATACAGTAACACCAATGGGAGGAAGACTATTAAAGAGAATGCTATTAAACCCCTCAACAGACATAAAAGTAATAAACGAAAGGTTAGACAAAGTAGATTACTTTTTCTACAATATAGAGTTAACTAAAGAAACAAGAGAACATCTATCAAAAATATCTGATATAGAGAGATTAATAAACAGAATATTTATAAAGAAAGCCCTACCTAAGGAACTAATAAACCTAAAAGAGTCAATCTCATCATTCTTTTCAATGATAAACAGAATAAGCGATTATATAGTTAAATTCCATCAATCAACAAACGACGAATTTTTCAAAGAGTTAAGCACTGTATATAACTTAATAGGTTCAACAATAGTAGATGATCCATCAAACAATTTTGAAGGTGGTCAGGTAATAAAAGAAGGAGTAAATGAAGAACTAGATGAACTTAGGAAAATAATTTTCAACACGAAAGATTTTATTGAGAAAATCCAAGAAAGAGAGAGGTTAAAAACAGGAATACAATCCCTAAAAGTAGGATATAACAAGGTAATGGGGTTTTATATTGAAGTTTCAAAACCTAACCTAAATTTAGTACCTAAAGAATATGAAAGAAAACAAACGCTTGTAAATGCCGAAAGGTTCACCACTCCAGAACTAAAAGAAATAGAATACAAATTTTCGTACGCAGAAGAAAGAATAAAGATTCTCGAAAAAGAAATTTTCTTAGAGTTTCTGAAAGAACTGTCAAAGTACTACAGTACTTTGAAGAAAATGGGAGAAATCATTGCCGACGTAGATGTATTTTCAAATCTCGCTCTAATAGCTACCGAAAACAATTACACAAAACCTCAAATAACAGAAACGGATGAATTCATAGTAAAAGAAGGAAGACACCCCATAGTTGAAAAATACTTGCCTAAAGGTGAATTTGTACCAAATGATACCTATATGGATAACAGAGAAAACAGAATAACAATTCTTACAGGTCCCAATATGGCTGGTAAATCAACATACCTACGGCAAAATGCTTTGATAGCAATAATGGCTCATATGGGTTCATATGTTCCAGCTAAGGAGTGTAAAATAGGAATAATAGACAAAATATTCACAAGAATAGGAGCAAGTGACTTTTTGGCACTTGGACAAAGCACATTCTTAGTTGAAATGATAGAAGTATCAAACATCTTAAGGAACGCTACACCTAAGAGTTTAATAGTAATGGATGAGGTAGGTAGAGGAACTTCAACATACGACGGCTTATCAATCGCATGGGCAACAATTGATTATATAGCAAACAATCCTCAGAAATTTGGCAAAACATTATTCGCCACCCACTATCATGAATTAACACAACTAGGAGATGACGAAAAAAGAGGAATAAAAAACTATACAATGGCAGTAAAAGAATACAAAGACGAAGTCATATTCTTAAAGAAAGTCGTAAAAGGAACCATAAATAAGAGCTATGGCATCTTTGTAGCACAGATAGCGGGTATACCAGATGAAATAATCAAAAAAGCTAAAGAAATATTGAAAGAGTTAGAAAAAGCAGAAAAATATATTAAGGAAAAGGTAGAAATCGATATACCAAGAAACATTATATCTAGAAATGTCTTTCAACCTACTTTGTTTGTACCAGAAATACCAAAAGAAATAGAAGAAATCATCAATGAAATAAAATCACTAGATTTAGACACAATCAAACCTATAGAGGCACTTCAAATTCTTTCGGAAATAAAAGAAAAGATATCAAACATAAAACTCTAAAAGAGGATAACCATTTTGGTTATCCTCTAAGATATATTAAGCCCCTCTCCATTTTTTAAACAATACACTTACGTTATGTCCTCCAAAGCCAAAAGAATTAGATAGAGCGTATTCAATATCCATCTCTATAGCTTTGTTAGGCACAAAGTCTAAGTCACATTCAGGGTCGGGCTCCTCTTGGTTTATGGTTGGATGTATCTTACCGGTTTCAAGCATCTTAACAACTGCAACAGCTTCGACACCCCCAGCAGCTCCCAAGGTATGACCTATCATCGATTTTGTTGAGTTAACCTTAAGCCTGTAGGCATGCTCACCAAAAACGGATTTTATGGCCACTACTTCAGCCTTATCACCTAGTGGCGTTGAAGTACCATGAGCATTAATGAGCTGAACATCCTGTGGTGAAATA
>JAPYWX010000183.1 GCA_028276145.1 Spirochaetota bacterium | reverse complement strand
ATTCAAACTATACTTAAGTATGCTAGGAGTGAGGGAGAGGGTAGAATAGGAGATGGTAAAATATTTGTTTTACCTCTCGAGGAAGTAATAAGGGTTAGGACTGGTGAAAGAGGTAGAGAAGCTATTTAAAATTTTGTTGTTCAACAACCTGTTGTTTAACAGTTCTGTTATTCAACAGTTCTGTTGTTTAACAGTTTGTAACATTCCAATCGCTTTTTGTTATCTTAATTAGTGTATGTAGGGTATGGGTATAGATAGTTTGCTTGAGAAGGCTTTCGAGGAGTTAAAGGGTATGCTTACGGGGTATTTTATTTCAAATAAAGTTAAGATTCATGATGTTGAGGATTTGGTTAACGATACTTTTGTTTTGGCTTGGAGTTATAGGAATGGGTTAAAGGATGAAAGTAAGGTAAAAAGCTGGATTTTCTCAATAGCTAAAAATGTTCTTATTAAGTACAAGCGGGAATTAGCAAAGAAGAGAAATGGAGAGATTACAATTGATGAGAGAAGTGAGAGTATGCTGGAATCTCATCATAATCAGTATGAGCATGATGATAATTTGAATTTTGCTTTAGATTTGATTAATGGTTTACCACCTAAATATAGGGATGTTGTTATACTTTTTTATGTGGATGGTAAATCAATTTCTGAGATTTCAGAAATTTTGGGTATATCTGAAGATAATTGTAAGGTGAGGCTTTTTAGAGCTCGTAAGATGATAATGGAGGCATTAGGAGAAGAAAATGAAGCACAAAGAGATAATTAATGAAATAGAGAAATTTGTTTTTTTGGGGAGCCAGCTAAGTGAGAATGTCATTGATCACATAAATAAGTGCTCAGAGTGTAAGAAGTATTACGAAAATGCTTTGAAGTTTTCTAATGGATTAGCAAGGTTAAAGAATGTTTCTTCGAAGGTTTCGGAAAATATAAATCTTGATAAAGATAAGCTTGAGTCTTATATCAGTGAAAGAGTGATTAGGTTCTTATCGTTTAGAATTTTCATGAATGGTTTTAAGAAGCTTTTAATTGGTTTATCGGTGGTTCTTCTAGTTTTTCTTTCATCGTTTTTGGGTAGTTTCGTTTTCAATAGCTACTGGTCAAGTAAAAATAAAGAACTTTTTAGCACCAGCTTAATTCATGATAATCAAACTTCTTATCAAGAAGAGATAAATTATTCATCAACTTATGAAGCTTATGAACAGCCGAATGGGTACTATGAGGATGTTTCGTATTATGGGTTTGAGGATGTTTATGGCTTTGAAGAGTACTTTGGTTATGACTCATCCTATCAAGAGGATTATTATACTACCTATTGAAGCCAAGAATGTTTCTTCTGAGAAGCTAGGAGAGGCTTAGCCTCTCTGAACTGCCCAAATTGAATACATTATCAGCACATTTGTAAAATGTTTTTTGTAAAGAGTATTACTGAAAAAATTCGTTTGATTAGGACAGTTGGGAGCGAAGAAGTTTTGGTTATTGATAGCTGATGATACAGGTATAGGGGGAGTGAGGTAAGGAAGGTGAATTGTCATGTGAAGGTTGAGGTATAGTACCTTTTATTTAAATACTCTGGAGAGAGTAGAGAGACTAGAATTTGAAAATATAAGCGGAATAGAGGAAAAATTTTAGATATGGATGAAGAAGTTCGGAAAAATAAGTTTAAAACATCTGAAGAATGGTTTAAACAGGCAGAGTATGATTTGGAAACAGCAGAAGCAATGTTTAATGCGGGAAGATACATTTATACTGTTTTTATGTGTCATCTTTCTATTGAAAAAGCACTAAAGGGACTTTATGCGAAAAAGTTTAGGAAGTCTCCTCCGAGAATACATAATTTAAATTACTTTTGCGAGGTATTAGAAATTGTTCTTGAAAAAGATTTGCAGGAATTTATAGATAATCTTAATGACTTGAGTGTTCCAATAAGATATCCTGACGAGTTAGAGAAACTTTTGAATGATTATAAAAAGGGAGATACACTTAAAGTTTTAGAAAAAACAAAGGAGCTATTACTATGTCTAAAAGGGATGTTATAAAATCACAAATAAAGAGTGCATTGGAGAAACTTTTAACAGAAAGAGGGGTAAATATAGATAAAATTGTTATCTTTGGTTCTTTTGTGACGGGTAAATTAACAAGAGATAGTGATATTGATGTAGTTATTGTCTCGAGGGACTTCAGGGGGAAAGGTATTTTTGAAAGAGTAAAAATGACAAGTGGCATAGGTAGAGAATTGGTAAAAAAATTCAAAATGCCATTTGACTTACTCTATTACTCTGATGAAGAATGGGAAAAAGAGAGTTTTCTTATAATAAACGAAGCAAAAGAAAAAGGAGAAGTTATATATTCAAGAAAGGAAAATTAAGGTTAATTCTGCTGAAAAGCTCGGTAAGCACTTATAGTTAATCCATTAACTTTTTAACGATTATTTAGGCATAAATGCTTTGAGCACTTAATTTAGAAAGTGCTATTAAGCACTACGTGCTATTAAGCACTTTGTGTAATAAGTTGGTAGATTGAATACATTATTCCTACATTTGTAAAATGTTTTTGTGAAGGGTATTACTGAAAAAATTCGTTTGATAAAAATATTTGGAATATTATCCTTTATTGCCTTTTCGGTTTTAAGTATTTCTTTGGTGTTTTTCGTTTTTTCTTCTCTTCTTTTTTACCTCAGAAATGAATTTTTTATACCTCCGTTCTGGATTTCTTTATCTTTGACCTTCGCTTTTCTTATAGCCGTTTCACTTTGGGGAATAAAATTATTTCGTGTTTTAGTTCCCTCACTGGGAACTGTAGAAGACAAGATTTTCGGTGAAAGAAAACTTATTG
>JAPYWX010000182.1 GCA_028276145.1 Spirochaetota bacterium | reverse complement strand
TAAGCAAGTATTTTTGAACTTAGATGGGTATACTGAATATAATTCAGTTGTATGAATGTTCTACTTATAACGCCTTCAAGAATTGTGAGGGATATTTTCATATCTGAGTTGATACCAAGGGGACTAACAGTAAGCTGGGAAGAGACGATTGAAGAAGCGATTTCAAAAGTAAAAGAAAAGAAACTATCGTACGATGTCATTGTTGTTGAGGTAATAAGTAAGTATGACGCAACTAGCTTTATCTCTCTTATAAAAACGATTTTACCGACATCAGCTATAGTCCTTTATGCAGAGCTAAAAAATCCAAAGGAAGTATATGATTACCTTAAATTGGGGGTTTCAGGGTTCTTAGTAAAACCTCTAGACAAGTCATCAATATTTAAAGTTATAGAGAGAGCTTACATAAACACTAAGGGAGCACCACCTGAAAGAAAAGTTGTGAGAGTACAATTTAATCCTGGAGAGGGTAGCATTGAGTTTACCTCATCAAAAGGAATAAGGGTAATAGGAAACATAGTTGACTTGAGCATAGGGGGGTGTGCCTTTAGTTATGTAGATAAATTCGAAGAAGCTTTTTCGGAGGGAGAAGAAATAAAAAGTGGCAGACTTATATTTAGAGACTCAGAAACAGAAGTAACCGGGGTGATAAAAACAAAAATACCAGAAAAAAATCTAGCTGTGTTTTTGTTTTCCACCCTCACACCTGATAACATACAGAAAATATCAAAAGAAATATTTGTCAAAACATCACTTTGAGGTTGTGTTCTTAAGTGTGAATAGAATTGAAAAGGTTCAAGAGTGTTAGGGATTTTGTATACCTATTGTAATTAGTAAGAAATTTAGTGTTTGTGATAATATTATGGGTATGAGGTTTTTAGCTTCCTTGGTTTTGTTTTTCTTTTCGTTTGTTGGGTATTCTATTCAGTTAGAGTATTTGGATATAGGACCTAAGAGTTTGGGGCTTGGGGGTGGGGGTAAAAGTTTAATAAAGGACCCGACATCAGTATTTTTGAATCCTGCTAATATGTGTTTGGAAAAATCAAGTATCTCTTTGTATTATGAAGCGTCTTCTTATTTGACTGTTGGGAGTGTTTGGGATTTGGCTGGTAGGAAGTTCGTTTTTGACCCTGCTAATTTCGGTTTGACTTTTAAGTCTAGTTATTACACTAGTTTTGGTGTTTTGTTAGCTAATTACCTAGAAGATTATGATTTCCCGCAGACAAAGTATAAAGTTTTGTCTTTTGGTTTTTCGTTGAAGGCTTTGCCTTTTCTTTTGGGAGGTATTTCTTTAGGACCTGTTGTGGGTTTTAACGACAGAGAAACATCTTCATCTTTGATTCTGTCTTCGGGGGTAACTTTCAAGTTTGATAATTTTTCGTCTTCTGTTGTTTTTAGGACTCCGACATCTTTGGCTTGGAATTTAAATCCCTATTATCCTGAGCTTAGAATCACAGTGCCACCATTTTTAGGTTTTTCTAGTAGCTTTTTTGTTGGGGACATTGTGATAGTTTTTGATGCTGATTACTTGTTCCTTAGTTCTTTTTCTTTTGCTTGTGGAGGGAGGAATTTGTTTTTACCTAGGGAAAATTTTTTTGATAGCCTGCTTTTGAAATTGGGTTTTTTGTGGTACGATGATGTTTCTGGTTTTAGGATTTTTGGAGGTGTTGCTAAGAAGCAAATTGATTCACTTTCATTGAGTATTCCACAAATTCACCTTACTGCCGGTACAACATTTTTTGTTAGGATTCCGGGAATGATGTATGATTTGGAATTTAATTTTTCTCTAGACGACCAGTACTTACTTCAGGCTTTGGGTATTTGGCCCATGAATGTGAGGAAAATATCGCTTTCGGTAAGTGTTGAAATGAGGTTATAGGCTTTTTATTTTGAAAAGATAGTCATCTTTTGTCTAAAATCTTTTAATCCCATAAGGAGGATGTAATGGCTGAGAGTAAGAAAGTTAAGGAGTTTGATTGGAGGAGGTTCTGGGCTACCTTGATTATATCTTTGATAGCTTTGATATTTACAATCTCAATATTTATCTCTTATGGTGGTAGGGGAAGTATTGGAAAGTTTAGAGAAATGGAGGTTATAGCTGTAGTTAATGGCAAACCTGTTGAATTTTATATCAATTCTCCTGTTATTATAGAGTACAATAGGCTTTCAGAACTTTATAAAAACAAGACTAAAGAGGAGCTTTTAGAGAGAGCTGTTAGGAATGTTATTTCTGGTATGTTAGTTGAAGAGTTTGCTCAAAAAAACGGTTTTGGTGTTACTGAGGACCTTGTGAATGAAGTAACATCGGAGAATATATATTCTCTTGTTGGTAGACAAGATATAACATCGGCTGATGTTAAGATGGCAAAGAATCAAGTAAAAAAGTATCTAGTAAATACTTATCTACCTCAAAAGATATACTCTTTTGTGTCAATGGTTCCAAAGGGAAATAACATAAGTTTTGTTTACTTCAAGTCAATTGAAGATATAAAGGTTTCATTGAACATTGCTGAGTTCAATGAAGAGGATTTTATTGTTCAAAGGGAGTTAGAGAGTAATAAGGGAGAACTGGAAAGTTTTTACTTATCAAACTATAAAAAATTTATCTCTGATTTTGGTGGAAAGGTTACAGTTGAGAAGATTATTTTCAATGACAGAAACACTGCTTATCGTTTCGTTTCAAATGCTAATGTAACTCCTCTAGAGGTACAGAAGATTGTTTTAGATTCTACAAAGAACAGAAATATAATATCAGGTTTGCCTGATGATATAAAATCTCTTTCTAAGCCGTTTTATGAGAATAGGAAGTATGTTGTTTATAGGGTTTTAGAAATACCTAGCTACAATAGCTTAGCT
>JAPYWX010000181.1 GCA_028276145.1 Spirochaetota bacterium | reverse complement strand
TGGGCGGGGCTACTAATAGCATTTCCTTACTCTCAGTTTCTAAGAGTAAGCATTGGAGAGCATAGAGAGGCGTAGCCTCTCTGTAAATTAAGAACAACTTGAAAAAGTTTTTTGTTTGTAAGATAATTAGGTTAGGTATGAGGTTGTGGAAGGTTTTTGTTTGGGGTTTACTGTTTGTTCTTGCTTTGTCTTTTGTTTCTTTTGGCAAGAATGGGGGGAAAAGTATGGATAAATTAATTGTTAGTAGCCCTACTTTTAAGCATGGGGATTTTATACCTTCGGAATATACTTGCGATGGTTCTGATGTTTCACCTGAGATAGTTGTAGAAAATGTGCCTACGAATGCTAAGTCACTTGTTCTTATAAACGATGACCCTGATGCTCCTATGGGTACTTGGGACCACTGGATACTCTATAACATTCCTGCTAGTAATAAGGTAGTTATACCTAAAGGTATAAAACCTGAAAAAGAGTTTACAAATGGTATGAGACACGGAATTAATAGTTGGGGTAGGCTTGGTTATGGTGGTCCATGTCCACCGAGCGGTGTACATAGGTATTTCTTTAAAGTTTACGCTCTTGACGTGGTTCTTGATATACCGCCGGGTGCAACGAAACAGAAAATTCTAAAGGCAATGGAAGGTCATATAATAGCACAAGGTGAACTAATGGGTAAGTATTCTAGGAAGAGATAGTATGAGAACACTTGTGATAATAAAACCTGATATTGTTGGTTCAGGTAAAATTGGGGAGGTTATCTCAATCTTAGAAAAAAACAGATTGCGGATCGTTGCTATGAGAATGGAAAAGCTTACTGTAGAGAGGGCAAAGGAATTTTATAGAGAGCACGAAGGGAAAGATTTTTTTGAAAGGCTAATTGATTTTATGACTTCAGGGTATTGTATACCGATGGTTGTTGAATCTGAGGGTAATACGGTTGAGATGGTGAGGGAGATTATAGGTAATACAGATCCTTCTAAAGCTAAGCCAGGTACGATAAGGTACATGTACGGTACTAATTTACCAATGAATGCAATACATGCTTCTGATTCTCCGGATTCTGCCAAAAGGGAAATAAGTTTCTTTTTTGGTAGCGAATACTGCTAGCCATGTTTTTCTTTCTTCCTCTTCTCTATTATTTGTTCTAGCAATGTTGTATTACCTCTAGATCCGAACATAAGTAAGAGTACTTTCATGTCATCTTCGTTAATTACATACTTTTTTATTTCTGATTCAACTTTCTTTCTTCTCTCTTCTTCCTCTTTGATTTTTTCTTTCTCTTCTTCTCTTATTTTTTGATTAACATCTTTTTTGAGTTCGTTTCCCCCTTCTGTGGGTTCCGTGCTTTTTATATTTTCTACCGTCCTGGCTCCTATGATTCTCACCTCATCCATAAGTTCCCTCCTTGGAACTAACCCAGAACTATTTTCGGAAATACATATTCCTTAAATTAGCTTCTAAGTTAGTAAGTGCTTAATAGCACTTCGTGCTTAATGGCACTTGTGCTTAAGGCACTTCTTTGCGTAGGTGCTTGGGGTTAGTTGCAGTACATTCTTAAGTTCTAATAATTCCCTCTTATTTGTTGAAGGTTAAGAAAGGCATTAGCCTTAGAGTAAAGAGAGGCGAAGCCTCTCTTTAAAGTAAATCTTTACTTGTTTGGTAGTATATTTTGTAAATATTATATTTTTAGTAGTGATTTGGTTTATAATTTAATTAGGAGGCGGTTTTATGATAAAGATATCTACTAGGGTGATGTATGGGTTGAGGGCTATAATATACATGGGTTTGAATTATGACAGGTTGCCGATTTCTCTAAATGAGATTGCTCTTAATCAGAATATACCTATAAGATATATTGAGCAGATTTTTATTAGGTTCAAGAAGGCTCGAATAATAAAGAGTGTTAGGGGTATAAATGGTGGTTACTCTTTTAATGATAATTTTGATTCTCTTACGCTTTTAGATATTGTTGTTGCTGCTGATGGTAGTGTTATACCTGTTTGGTGTCTTAATCCTTTATCTAAGAGGAAGTGTCCTATCGTTGAGGAATGTATGGTTGCTGAGGTTTGGAGAGGATTGGCTAAGGAGATAGAGGATTATCTTTCGAGTATAAAGCTTAAGGACCTTGTTGAAAAGGCTAAGGAGACGAATTTTGTTGAACTCTTTAAGAAGATGAGATTAGGATAGTAGCGAAATTTGGAGGAATTTAAGGAATATATCTCTTTCTTTGTATTTTTTGGTTATGATGGGTATTATTTTGATTTTGCTTTTTATTATTATGTCATCTTCCTGGGGGATATAGGGAGAGTTGTAGACAACTTTTTGGTCTAACTTTTTAGGGGGTAAGAGGGCAAACTTGAAGTCTTCTATCTCTAGCCCTTCTGAAAAGAGTTTTGATTCTTGTTTTTTGAGGAAGGATATTTCATCTTCCGGGGCTGTGGCTGGTATTATACCTTCTATCTCTGAGCCTGAAAAAGACGATATGAATTTTTCTCTGTATTCCTCGTACTTCAGTACATCTAGGGTTATGTCTTGTGGTATATCAAGTAGGTCTTCGCCTTTGAGTAGTTCTATCAGAAGCTGAATTATTTTCATGGCTCTTTCGTCTACTGGTGCCATGAACCACCAGATATCTATTAGAAATTCTTCTATGTTCGTTTCTTCGCTTAGTAGGTAATCTTTGAAGTCTTCAATGTCTCCTCTTACTATGCTACTGAATATATCGTATATATATTTGTCCTTTATCGTTCCGATTTTCAGTAGTTCATATAGCCTGTATACTAGTTTTACTACATTTTCTATTCTTAGTTTTGAGAGGAAAGCACTGTTTACATTGTTTACTATATATCTTGTTG
>JAPYWX010000030.1 GCA_028276145.1 Spirochaetota bacterium | reverse complement strand
CACTGGTACATGGGAATACAAATTTAACTCATTACAGTGTGCAACCTTTGATTACTCACCTCTTGACAGCAATAGCCCCAAAAAAGACGAATTCGGTGTAGTTCTACCCATATATTCCTCTACAGAAAGTATAAGGCAAAGAACTATAAGGAAAACAGTACAACTTATCGTTTCGCATTTTCACAAAGAAATAGAAGATGAGATACCTGAATATGTTAGAAAGGCAAGACACCTGCTACCCATGAGCAAAGTCATAAAGTTCCTACACATGCCTCCCAGCTTAAAAGCAGTAGAGATAGCAAGGAAAAACATGGTATACTACGAGTTTTTCAAAATGAACACAATAATAGAATACCAAAGAACTGAAGACAGTAAAATAGACAAAGGTAGAAGATATTCATCTTGTAAACTTGCAGATGAGTTTATAGCATCTTTACCTTTTGAACTGACAGGAGCTCAGAAAAGAGCAATTGAAGAAATAAAAAGAGACTTATTCTCAAACAAAGTAATGCACCGATTGATACAAGGAGATGTAGGCTCAGGTAAAACAATAGTGGCAATATACGCAATGCTAGTAGCCGTTGAAAATGGTCTCCAAACAGCAATTATGGTACCAACAGAAGTTCTAGCTGTACAGCATTATATAAACATAACAAATCTTTTAGGTGAATTTGCCAAAAAGCACAAAATAAACATAAGGCTTC
This sequence comes from Spirochaetota bacterium, assembly GCA_028276145.1. Taxonomy (GTDB): domain Bacteria; phylum Spirochaetota; class Brevinematia; order DTOW01; family DTOW01; genus JAPYWX01. The sequence goes on along the minus strand of JAPYWX010000030.1, from coordinate 12,815 downwards.
TCAAAGGTGGAATGTCTCAAAAAAACAAAAGATTAATTTCTCTTGAGATGGAAATAGGCAAATCCCACATAGTTGTCGGTACACATGCAATGTTCCAAGAAGGAATAAAATTCAAAAATCTGGGATTAGTTGTTATTGATGAGCAACACCGATTCGGTGTTGAACAGAGAGCAAAGCTAATAAGCAAGGGCGACAATCCTGATGTACTCGTAATGACAGCAACACCAATACCAAGAACCCTAACAATGACAGTCTACGGAACCTTAGACCTAACAATAATTGACGAAATGCCATTAGGAAGGAAGAAAATAATAACAAAATGGTACAAAAAGAATGACGCCAACATCGTATACGAAAAAGTGCGAGAAGAACTAAAAAAGGGATTCAAAGCCTACTTTGTATACCCATTCATAGAGGAAAGCGAAGTACTAGATGACATCCAATCACTAGTCGAAGCATACAATCATCTTTCTAACGAAGTATTCAAAGAATACAAAGTAGGAATGCTACACGGCAAGATGACACCAGAAGAGAAATACGAAGTAATGCAAAGCTTCAAAAAAGGAGAAATAAAAATACTAGCATCAACAACAGTTATAGAAGTAGGTATAGATGTCCCGGATGCAACAGTAATAGTCATAGAAGGAGCCGAAAGATTCGGACTATCTCAGTTACACCAGCTTAGAGGAAGAGTAGGAAGAGGACCATACCAATCATATTGTTATCTAATAACATCAGAAAAAATAACCGAAGACGCAAAAAAAAGAATGCTAGCAATGGTTAAGTACGATGATGGGTTCAGTATATCAGAAATAGACCTAAGCCTAAGAGGTCCAGGAGAAATAATAGGATACCAACAATCAGGTTTACCCGAATTCTTAATAGCTGACCTCATAAAAGACCAAAAAATCCTAGAACTCACAAGGAATGATGTAAGAAAAATTTTCAAATCAGACCCGGACCTAGCCAAAGAAAAAAACAAACCAATAAAAGAAATAATAAAACGCCATCTAGACAAGCTAAATGTTGTCAAATCTGGATAATTGTTGTTTTTTTACAACAGTTAATTTCTACATTTTCACTTTAACCTTCACAAAACCCCATCAATAAAAGGCAAACAACATCTTTAGTTTTTCAAGGTTTTGGCATCCTTTTTGCTTAAATAAAAAAGTAGGGGGTGTAGAAAATGTCAGAGGCTGTATCGTTATTTAAAAGGTACTCAAAGGATATATCAAGGCTAGAGGCAAACGAAAACCACAATGAACTACTACTAAAAGCCAAACTTGGTGACAAGGAAGCAATAAGGAAAGTTGTTGAAAGCAATATAAAGCTAGTTGTAAAAATAGCATCAAAATACACGTTACAAGATGATGAATTTGTAGAAATTATAAATGTAGGATGTCTAGGATTAATGAGAGCAATAAAGAAGTACGACCCGTCAAAAGGCACAAAATTCTCAACATATGCTGCAATGTGGATAAAAAGCTCAATAAGAAACTTCATGTTACAAAGTAATTTACTGAAACTACCAGTATCAATGAGATCTAAAAAGAATAAAAATGACTATTCAAATAAACCTTGTGTTGTATTCTTATCAGAAATAGCTGACAACTTTGATTGTAGCATACCCGACTCAGAAGCAGACCTAAACAAACACAATAATGATACATACTATACTCAACTGATCCTTGAAAAACTATCTAGATTATCTCCCAAAGAACAATTCGTCATTGAAAGAAGATTCGGACTAAACAACAAAGAAATGATGTCATTAAGAGAAATAGGTGAAATATTTGATACAACTCCAGAAAGCATAAGGTACATAGAAAAGAAAGCAATAAAAAAACTAAAAAGTATGATGATTAGCGAAATGTACAAGTGACATCGTCATAAAATGACATCGTCATAAAATGACCTAGTCATAAAATGACGTCGTCATAAAATGACTTTTACTTAAATTCTTCGTATATTTTGCTTATTATTATATCGTTGCTTTTGCTGTACTTACCCTTGTAAACTTCCTCTATTTCTCCTAAAACAGCGCAGTAGTATATTTGGCATATCTCTATGAACGGATATATTATAACTGGTTTTATTACGGAAATCTCTAGTGTCCAGTATCCTTCAAACCCTATATCACCGAAACCAGCAGTAGCATGAATAGAAATACCCAGTCTACCTATGCTAGACCTACCTTCTATCATAGGAACATAATTTTTCGTCACAGTGTACTCAACAGTTCTACCAAGGTATAACCTACCAGGCTCTAGGAGTAATCCACTTTCCGGAATAACCAACCTCTTGTAGCTAGTTGGTTTCTTCATGTCTATAACATCATCTGTCAACTCAAATAGCTCATTATGTAGCCTTAAATTATAGGAATTAGGATTCAACAGTCTTCTATCGAAAGGGTCTATCACTATATTCCCCTTCTCTATCTCCTCCAATATCTTTTTTGAACTCAGTATCACAGAATACCTCCAAGAAATTTGTTTTGAAAAAATTATTTAGAGCTAAAAGATCAAATTTCCATTTCAGATGATTGCGCTAAAAACAGACTAAGCCTGCTTTCCTTAAAAATCAAGATTCAATTATTTAAGAAGTGCTTTAAGCACAATGTGCTTTAAGCACAAAGTGCTATTAAGCACTTAATTAAGAAGGTGCTATGAAGCACCCACTCTTATTTTTCGTAGAGAGGTTTCACCTCTCTTCACTCTCCAATTGATAAAAGAGTGCTATAAGCACTAAGAGAGTGCTAATAAGCCCCCGTCCACCCTTTTTTAATGTTAGGATGCATAGCATCCCAATACCCTATTGGTTTTTCCCATGATAAAAAGTGTTTTAAGTACTTTAAAAAAGCGCTTAAATTCCACCTCACCTATTTTGCTACACATCAAAGATGCTACGCATATCTAAACTCCTAAAAATTCTACCAAATAAGAAAGACTTTTTCAAAAATTATTTCAGATGGGTAAGACTTTTATTTTACAGAGAGGCTACGCCTCTCTGGTAATTATATTTTCAATCAAACTTTATATTGCAATGATAGGTTTGGCTGACTCAGGAGAAGGAGCCTGAGAGTACTTCATGTTCAAATCCAACTTCACAACAAATTCTTTTTTAGGTACTATTATTCTTTCATCCATCCTATCGGCTATCTCATTCAAGAAATCAGGATTCATTTTCCTCGACTCAAACTTTCTTATTATCTCCTCAAAATACGGTGTTCCCTTCTCATAAACATTAGCAAAACCTTTAAGCTGAAAACTCTTAGCCGTGTTACCTCTCCAGTCAAAAACAGAAACAGAAATCTTATTTGAAATTCTTAAATTTTCTATAACCTTTACATTACTTTCTATAAATGTTATACTATTTCCAATAGCTTCAACAACAAACTTAGGATAAACCACAGGATAACCATTCATTACAAACCCAAAAGCAAAAATACCATTATTTAATCTCAAAAGTTCCAAAACATCATCATCTATCAAAACAACTCCACTTGCCATAAAACCCCTCCAAAAGATTAATAAAACTTTACATCTTCAACTATTACTTCAGTTACAGCCAAAGGCTTAGGTGGTTTGTCTAATTTAACTTCACCACTTTTAACAAAACCAGCATTCAAGAAAGCCTGAACTGCTTTATCAGACATTTCATCATACTTCGGTCCACTGGTTAAGTTCATAGCTTGACCGGTTATAACCAAAAGTCTAACATCCCCCCTAACATCATTCACCCATTTTGAAATACCTACTTTTGAGTTCTTTCTTAAATTATAAAGTGTCTTATTAGGCAAATAACTAACAAAGTATATTTTATCATCAACACCGCTTGTATCAACATGTAAAATAACCCTAGGCGATAGATTAACAATACCAAACTCACTAATTGTAGCAACTCCTACGACACTATTACCATTGCCACTCATCAAAAAATTAATAGCCTCATCACTTAGCTTCATACATAACACCCCTGTTAAGTTAAATATAAAAAATAAACCTGATACTTTCAAGACATTTAGAACCTATACAAAGGTGAAGAAATAAACACTTCTTATTTATCATAATTTTCATGAAAATTAAAAAGATAATCCTGAAAAACTTCTGCTCACACAAAAACACAGAAATAGAATTTGACGATTCACCAATAACAGTAATAACTGGTGACACAGGAGCAGGTAAAAGCAGTATACTTGACGGCTTAGCATTCGCCATCTACCAAAAAGTACCAAGGTACAACGATAAAGAAGTAAACAAAGTACGATTTGAGGGAGCAACAGAAACAGAAGAAACAAAAGCAGAAGTATACATCACAAAAGATGACAAGGAACTAAAAATAACAAGAATATTGAGAGCCAGTAAAGATAATACTTACGAATCATTACTTGAGATAAACAACCAAAAACAAATAGGTACAAAGAAAAAAATAGACGAAGAGATAATAAACCTCACAACAGGCGTAAACTTTGACATATTTTCAAGAACCATAATTCTACCACAAGGGAAATTCGCAGATTTTCTAAAAGCCGATAGCCCAGAAGAAAAAAGAGAAATAATAAAAGGAATATTTCCCGAACTAAACATATACTCAAAAATCGAAGAGGAAATTAGCACTGAATTCAAAGAAGTATCAAACCTTTTAGAACTAAAACGAAGAGAAATAGAATCTCTAAAAAATCAAATAGAAAGAGAAACCTTAGAGCTAAAAGAAATTCTAAGAAACCTAGGAATAGAAGCAACAGCAGAAGAACTTGACACAATTTTAGAAGAAACCAAAAAACTGTACGAAGAGAAAATTAAAAACTTTGACGAAGAAAGTAATAAGATAAGGGAACTCCTAGAAAGCTACAAACTCAGCCAAAGAACCCTTAGCCAAATACTTGAACTAGAAAAAAACATCAAAAACTTATCTCTTTCGATAGAAAGAGATATATCAAAACTCAAAGAGGTAACCCAAGAAGTAGAAACATCACCAAATCTAAAAGACACATTAATAAGGCTAATTGAAACTAAAAATCTTTCCTTAGTACCTGAACTCACTAAATTACTCAAAAACGAAATAGAGAACCTCAACCTAAAAGTTTCTAAACTACTACAAGATAAAGCAAAATACGAAAGCCAAAAAGACAACTACAAAAACCTCAAAAAAGAATACGAAGAAATAAAAAAGGAAATAGCCAAAGAGATAAAAGAAGAAGTTCTTGAAGTACAAGAGGGAGTAGAAAAGCTAAATACATATATCCTAAAACTTGAAAAAGAGCTAGAAACCCTAAACTCCAAGATAAACCAATTTGATGAAAACAAACTATTCGAAGAGAGAACGAAACTGAGCAGAGCACAGAAAGACCTAGAAGAACTTGAAAAAACAAAGAAAAAAATAGAATTACTTGAAGATGAACTCAAGGAAAAAGAGAAAAAACTCAATTTTGAGAAAAGCAAGCTTGAGGCTCTCCTAGAAGAAGAAAAAACCTATAAAAACCAGGAAATAAAATACTACTCAGCTTACATAAGAGACAACCTAAAAGAAGGTGATACATGCCCTGTCTGTGGAAATACATTTTCACTAGAAGAAACAAGCAAGGAATCTAACATAATCTCAAAAGACCTAAAGGTCTTTAAAGAAAAAATTGAAGAGATAAGAGAAAAAATAGAAGCTACAAAGAGAGAAACATCAAAAATAGAAGGCGAAATCAACAACTTAACGAAACAAATAGAAACAGAGAAACTAGAATACTCAAACAAGATTTCTGAACTATCAAGTAGAGGAATATCATCAAAAGAAGATATAAAAAAAATTGAGGAAAGACTGGAAAATGAAAGCCAACAATTAAGGAAAACAAAAGAAGAAAGGGACAGATTAGACAAGGAAATTCATCGACTCAATACAAGAAAAGAAGATATAGAAAAAAGATTTGAAAGAATAAAACAAAACGAAGCAGAACTAAAAAAGTTTAGAGATAACCTATTAGAGAAACTAAATTTCTTGACCTACGATAGCAGTAAGTCACCAAAGTTAAGTCTCTTCTTCTCAGAAGAGACACACATGATGATAAAAAACTATATTTCTAAAGAGGAGGAGAAACTAAAAACACTTCAACTTTCCCTAGAACTACTGAATGAAATATCCGTAAATCAGAAGAGATTAGACGAAAACGAAACCATGCTAAAAAACATTACAAAGGACCTAAGCGAAGAAATACTCAAAAAAAACATAGAAGAAATCAACAAACTAATAGAAGAGAACGAAGCTAAACTCAGAGAACTACAAAAATCGAAGGAAGAGATGAGCAAGCTAATGGGAACAATAGAATCCAAAATTAAAACAATAAAAGACAGAATAAAAGACATAGAAAGCAAAGATGATGAAAAGAAGAATTTAGAAAAAGACTTTGATATACTCAGCAGATTGAAAGAGAGATTCAAAGCGAACGAAATCATAAACTTTGTCACCAAAGCTAAAATGCTAGAAATCGTTGAAGTAGCAAACGAGTACCTAAAAATGATGGGAATTCATGACAAAAGGTTAGAGGTAAACATAACTAGCAATTCACTAGATTTTGAGGTTGTATACTCCGATGGTAACAAAAATACTGTTAAGAGTCTAAGTGGCGGTGAAAGTTTTCTATTTTCTATAGCTCTAGCTTTCTCAGTAAGTAACGAAATACTATCAAAGAATTCTGTAAAAACCCTTTTCATTGACGAAGGTTTTGATACATTAGATGAGGGGTACAACTCAAAGCTATTTCACTTCTTAGAGATGTACTCTCAGGAAAGAGATGTAAATATATTCATAATAACACACAAAAGAGAAATATCAGAAAACACTAACTACAAAAAGTACCTAGTTTACAAAGAAGGCAATATATCGAAAGTGAAAGTTATAAATTAGCTGGCGGTGGGGATTGAACCCACGACCTGCTCATTACGAGTGAGCCGCTCTACCACTGAGCTACGCCAGCTTAATTTATACTTACTCCTCAACTTCCTCAGCTGCCTTTAACGTTGGAACATTCTTGTAAAGGTGCTTGGGCAACGGCTCGTACTTTTCAAACTGCATTATATAACTAGCTCTACCCTGTGTCAACGACCTCAGCACAGTTGTATAACCAAAAGTCTCAGCCAAAGGTATATGAGCAGTTATAACCCTTGTATTACCTCTCTGATCCATAGATACAATCTTAGCTCTCCTTGAGTTAAGGTCACCCAAAACATCGCCTAAGTACTCTTCTGGAGTCACAACATCTATTCTCATTATTGGCTCTAAAAGTACTGGTGAAGCCTGCTTCATAGCATCCTTGAAAGCCTTAGAAGCTGCAATCTTAAATGCCAACTCTGATGAGTCAACCTCATGGTAAGAACCATCAAACAGCGTAACCTGAATATCAACAACAGGATATCCAGCAATTACACCGCTCTCCATCGCCTCCCTTATACCAGCCTCAACAGCAGGTATGAACTCCTTAGGTATCCTACCACCAACAATTTTGTCAATAAACTTAAATCCTGAACCTCTCGGCAACGGCTCTATCTCTATGAACACATGTCCGTACTGACCTCTACCACCAGTCTGCTTTATGTATTTACCTTCTGCCTTGGCACTCGTTTCTATTGTTTCTCTATAAGCTACCTGAGGCTTACCAACATTTATTTGTACTTTGAACTCCCTAATCATTCTATCAACCATTATTTCAAGATGCAATTCACCCATACCCATTATTAGCGTCTGGTTTGTCTCTGGATCTACCTTAACCTTAAATGTAGGATCTTCCTCTTGTAACTTAGCCAAAACATTTGACAACTTATCAAGATCTTCTTTCGTCTTGGGCTCAACAGCCATAGAAATAACAGGCTCAGGGAATTTTATTGACTCTAGAACTATCTTTTCACTGTTTTCAGCAATTATCGTATCACCTGTAGTTGTATCCTTAAGTCCAACGAGAGCCACAACGTTACCAGCACTTGTTTCCTCTATTTCCTCTCTCTTGTTAGCATGCATCAAGAGTATTCTGGAAACTCTCTCCTTCTTACCTTTGGTAGAGTTATAAACATACATTCCCGACTTCAAAACACCGGAATATACCCTAGTGAAAACAAGTTTACCCACATACGGGTCTGACATTACCTTAAACGCCAAAGCTGTGAGAGGCTCTGTATCCAAAGGTTTCCTTTCAACAACAGAACCGTCATCCTTATATCCCTTTACAGGTGGCAAGTCCAAAGGACTTGGTAGATAATCAACAATAGCATCAAGCAGAGGTTGAATTCCTTTATTCCTCAAAGATGAGCCACCTAAGACAGGGAAAGCCTTTGTACTAATTGTAAGTTTTCTTATCATCTTCTTTATTGTCTCAAGGTCAGGTTCTTTGCCCTCAAGGTACATCTCAAGTAATTCTTCATCTTCCTCACAAATAGCTTCTATCAATTTGTCCCTATAATGTTTAGCTTTCTCCTCTAGCTCCTTCGGTATCTCCCCAACTCTATAATCTTTACCTAACTCATCAGTATCCCAATAAAGTGCTCTCATCTCAACTAAATCAATCATACCAACAAAAGAAGATTCGGAACCTATCGGAATCTGTAAGGGTAAAGGTTTAACACCTAACTTTTTTCGTATAGAATCCAAGCACATGTAAAAGTCAGCACCTACCTTATCCAACTTGTTAACAAATATAATTCTCGGAACTTTGTATTCGTCAGCTTGCCTCCAAACAGTCTCAGACTGAGGCTCAACTCCTTCACTACCATCAAGAATAGTAACAGCTCCGTCAAGGACCCTCAAAGACCTCTGAACCTCAACAGTAAAGTCAACGTGCCCAGGAGTATCTATAAGGTTTATCCTATGATTCTTCCAGAAGCAAGTAGTAGTAGCACTGGTAATTGTAATACCTCTTTCCCTCTCCTGAACCATCCAGTCCAACTCAGCCGTACCTTCATGAACCTCACCCATTTTGTGAATTTTACCAGTATAAAACAATATCCTTTCACTGGTAGTGGTCTTACCAGCATCAATGTGAGCTATTATACCAATATTTCTTATCCTCTCAATAGGAATTACTTCTCCCATAACTCTCCCCTTAAAAAATTTTGGTTCTTTATTATAAAACAAAAAACCTCGTTTTTTCTAATACAGAGGAATTGTATTGAAAAATCCAACAGGCTACTGCCTGTTTAACAATTTTAAAATAGAGAGGTTTCACCTCTCTACACTCTCCAATCAATAAGAAAGTGCTATTAAGTACACCACCCGCCCACCCTTTTTATTGTTGGAAGGCAGAGCCTTCCAACACCTTTGTAATTCTATAAAAGTTCTATTTAGCACCAACTCTATTTGTGCTTAAAGCACGTTATTATAGAGAGACTTCATCTCTCTTAACTCTTCAGAATATGTAAATAAGAAGGTGTTACAAGCATGCAGTGCTTAAAGCACAAAGTACTTTAAGTACCTAGTGCCATAAGCACCTAATTAAGAAAGCGCTATTAAGCACAATGTGCTGTTTAGCACAAAGTGCTATTAAGCACCCACCCTATTTTATGAGTAGGGGTTTCACTCCTCCCCACTTCCTAGAATATTTGAATAAGAAAGTGCTATTAAGCACCTATTAAGCAACTCAACCTTATTTTTCGTAGATAGGCTTTGTCTCTCTACACTCTCAAGAAGTGTTTAAAGCACAATGTGCTTAAAGCACTTAATTGAAAATGTGCTAATAAAACAAAACTAATCAAGATTTTTCAAAAAAACTAATACAGAGATTTGAAAAGCTATAAATCGTATTGGTCCCAGATAATACAATCCTTACAAGTACCTTCGTAATTACCAAGAAAATGATGTTTATAATACTTTGCTTTCCTTAAAGCAATTTCGGCGATATCATCGTCTAAAACATTACCAAGCTTATTGCTTAAACTTAAGTCATTTAGGCACAATGGCACATCACCGTTAGGCAGCATAACTAAACTAGTCTGAAGTTTATAACAAGGAACACGCACAGGGAAAACAGTATCAGCATCCATAAGTTTTATGTCAAAAGTTCTAGAAATAACCACATTATATTCTTTCATATCACTGTAAAACTTTGGTAAGTACTTAACACTCTCCCTATCTCTAACAAAGCTAATGTAAACTCTCTTAGGGTCAATCTCTCTAAGCTTGCCGGCGTTAGTTATAACCTCATTAAATCTACTACTACCTAACTTTGGTAGGTTAACGTAAATATAAAACTTATCGTATCCCCTATAACCTGACATACCCATAGTCTTTTTGTAAAAGTCCAACAAAAAATCATCCACCTGGGGCAAAGAAGTAGAAAGTATAAATGTAATTCCCTCCAAGTTTTGGGAAGTGATGAAATCAAAAATTTTCCTTATTTCATCAGCAAAAAGAGGCTCGTTGTAAATTCCAAGAACGCAAACAAACTCTCTAGAAAGTTCTCTAACCTTTTCAAAAACCTTAAAAAACACATCAGATGATAAGTTGCCAAAACTAACATTCCATGACCTATTAAGTTGCGTATCTTCAACTCTCTTATTTGAAACTTCAAACATGTAAAATGTAGGAATTTTTGTTAGTATCTCTGGATTATTTTTTAGCACCTCAAGGATTTGAGGTGCTAACTCCTTTGAAAAATCAATACAACCATACAAGTATTCAACAACCTTCTTACTTTTGTAAGCATTAGGTACTAAATCAAACCTGTAAAGTCTTATGTCTGGCTGATAAATATCAACAAAAAATAGTGATTCATCAAGCTCTAAAGAACTCATAGAGTTTCTTAGAGGCTTCTTAACTGAAGGGAAGGTCCTCAACTTCTCCAAAAGAAACGAAATATCCCAAATTTCAAACTCCATGTAATCTGGCAAGTTAGGAATAAACATTATATCGTACTCACCTCTAGAGGCGAGTCTATCAACAAGATTGTAATCAAGAAACGAAGTTGAAGCCCAGGTTATAACAACTTTTTTCTCTCTACCTTCTAAAGATTCCAAAACCCTAGTAAGTCCCTGAACCGAAGGTTCAGAAGAGAAAACATTGTCCCAATTCCTAAAGTGATTATTTTTAAAATCCGTGTCCTCAACAACTATTGTCACCATTTTACTCTTGCTGCTCTACCATTGTATAGCACTCAATAGTGTCACCTTCTTTTATATCGTCAAAGTTCTTAAACGATATACCAAATTCGTAACCTTCAGAAACCTCACTTACATCGTCTTTGAATCTCTTAAGAGAAGATATCTCTCCATCAAAAACAAGCTTGCCATCTCTATAAATTCTGACCTTAGCTTTCCTCTGGATAACACCACTCTTCACATAAGCACCAGCTACATTACCGACCCCACTAACTCTGAAAACTTTTCTAACTTCAGCAGTACCCAAGACCTTTTCAACGAGCACTGGTTCTTTAAGCCCTTTGATTTGCTTCTGAATATCCTCTATTATCTCGTATATTATTGAATACTTCTTGATATTCACTTTTTCCTGTTTAGCTAGTTCGGAAACTTTACCAGCAACCTTAGTTCTAAAAGCTATTATTGAAGCTCCTGATGCCGAAGCAAGCATCACATCACTTTCTGTAACTTGCCCTACTCCAAAATGTATAACTTTCACAGTCACCTCATCAGTTGAGAGCTTCTCCAAAGAGTACTTTATAGCTTCAGCACTACCAAAGACATCAGTTTTAACTATGAACTTAAGCTCTTTCTTCTCAGCAAAAGCCTCTTCATAACTCCTAATACTCTTAACATTTTCTATCTTAGAGTAATATTTCCTCTTTTCAGCCACTTCTTTAGCTATATCCTCATCCTCAACAACGTTGAGCTTATCACCTGCATTCGGTAGTTCCTCTGCACCAACAATTTCACCAGGCAAACCAGGCAAAATTTCATTTATTTTCCTTCCTTTATCATCAAAAATAGCTCTTACCTTACCCCAAGTGTTACCAACAACAAAGAAATCCCCAGTCTTGACAACTCCGTTCTTAACTATCAATGTAAAAACGACACCTCTACCAGGATCTACCCTACTCTCTATAACGTATCCAATACCCTTCTTATGATGGTCAGCCTTCAACTCCATAAGTTCAGCTTGTAAGAGTATAGCCTGTAGTAATTTATCAATGTTCTTTTTCTTAAGAGCTGAGACCTCAACGTACATTGTATCACCACCCCACTCATCGGGAATAAGACCTAACTCACTCAATTGGCTTTTTACTCTTTCTGGATTAGCTCCTGGTGCGTCGATCTTATTTATAGCAACAACAATTGGTACTTTAGCATCCTTAGCATGATTCAACGCCTCAATAGTCTGCTCTTTGACCCCATCATCAGCCGCAACAACAAGAACAACGATATCAGTGACCTTAGCACCTTTAGCCCTCATCGCAGTAAACGCTTCATGCCCCGGAGTGTCTATAAAAGTTATCTTCTTACCATCTATCTCAACAACTGAAGCACCTATGTGCTGAGTAATTCCTCCCGACTCAGTTTCAACAACTCTTGTATTCCTTATAGCATCGAGAAGTGTTGTTTTACCATGGTCAACATGCCCCATAACAGTGACAACTGGAACTTTCTCTTTCACATACTTCGGATCGTCAGGTTCCTCTTGTATTGTTATCTCATCATATATAGATTTTACCTTGACTTTAGCCCCAAATTCTTCTGCAACAACTGTTGCAGTATCAGCATCTATCTTGTCGTTGATAGTAACAGTTAATCCTAACTTTGACAAAGTATCAATTACAACCGAAGCTTTAACATTCATCTTCTTAGCGAGGTCACCAACCGTAATAGTTTCAAATATCTCTATTTCACTAGGTA
>JAPYWX010000029.1 GCA_028276145.1 Spirochaetota bacterium | reverse complement strand
CTTATTTTGGGGGGGGGGGGGCCCCCCCATTACTTAAAGTAATGTGCTAATTCTTAAATAAAGAAGCAGTTTAATTTAAAACAGGCATAGCCTGACAGGTTTGACCTGTGACAGGTTTAACCTGCGGCAGGTTTAACCTGACAGATTCAGCTTACTTGACTTTATCTGAGAATTTTTGTTATATTCTTATATAACTGGTTAGTTAACTGGAGGGGGTGGGGTATGAAAAGATTTCTAATCTATTTGACTCTAATTACTTTTGTGCTATTAGGTTTGGTAGGCTTATCGTATGCGATTAGCGGTGATGAGGTTTTGAGTAGGGTTGAAGCTTCTTTGACAAAGCAAAAAGACCAGGAAAGCATTGTAGAGGTTATTCTCTACAAAGATGGTAAAGTAAAGGAAAAAAGAGAAATGCAAATTTGGGCAAAAGGCAAAGAAAAGAGGCTTGTCAAATTTATTTCTCCTGAGAGTGTCAAAGGTATAGGTGTCCTGTCTCTGCCAGATGACAAAATGTATGTTTACTTACCAGCATACCAAAAAGTTAGAGCGATACAGGGTAGCGCAAAGGACCAAAATTTTCAGGGCACAGACTTCTCATACAGAGAGATAGGGGAATTTAATTACTCATCAAGTTTTGATGCCAAAATCGTTTCAGAGAATGACAAAGAGTATGTTTTGGAACTAACAAAGAAGCCTTCTTCGGATTGGAGTTATGAAAGAATCATCATGACAGTAGATAAAAACGAATTCTTACCAAAGAAACTTGAAATGTACGAAAAAGGTAAGCTCAAAAAAGTACTAGATGTAATTGAGACAAAGAAGATAGGAGATTATAATGTCCTCTACCACATAAAGATGAGCACTGTTGCAAACAATACAGCTACGGAGATAATAACTAAAGACATAAAGTTTGACCAAAACCTTGATGCAAAAGGTGTATTCACTGAAAGGTTTTTAAGCAAGTAGGGGGTGAACTATGAAAAAGGTTATACCTTCTCTTATTGTTTTGGTTTTGATTACTACTCTTTCGTTCGCTTCTGTTGATGTTGGAATTGACTTGTCCATATTCCCTTCTATTTCAACATACGATGGCAGTTTGAAGTATAATTTCATTAAAACAAAATTTTCTTTCACATCATCACTCAGTGATGATGCTAGTATAATTTCTTCCTTAATCGCAAGGTACAATGGTAACTTTAACGGAATTACGAATATCAATAACCTTTTCAATGTTAATTCCATCAACCCTATTGAAATTTATGTTGATGAAGCATACATCAAGGTTCAAAAATTCATTTTTGACAATGTTGATTTGGCACTAGGTAAGCAAAGGGTAAGTTGGGGCAAGGCTGACAAAATAAATCCTACAGATGTACTAAACCCTCTAGATATGTTTGATGTGCTTGATTTTTCTTCTAAATTTGCTTCCTTAGCTCTAAACACGAAAGTTTACTTTAACCTCCTAGATGAATCGTATTTTCAGCTCGTCCTTGAACCTGTTTCAGGAGTAGCTGAACTTAACTCTTATGTAAACAAATTCATAGAGGATACCATAAAGGAGAATATTCTAGAATCCCTTAGCTTCTTACCTAATGTAAGCTATAGTGCCGTTCCTGTGAATAGAGTGATTACTCCAGACAACAACATTACAAACGGGCTAGTTGGTGTCAAATTCGCTAGCAAGTTTTTCGGATTTGACACATCACTAAGTTTCGCAATAAGAAAAAATGACATTCCTTACATCTCATCAGTGTACATATCAAACGATGTAAATGTAACCTTAGATGTTGTATCAATCATTCCTTTGGTTGTTCAAACAAACACCAACGGTGCTAATGTGAATTATGTTGATTACTCTTTGTCATACTATGGTGAGAGGATGGTAGGCTTTGATGTATCAAAAGATTTTGGATTTGTACTAGCTTGGCTAGAGGTAGGTGTATTTATACCTGATGAAGTTTCAATAAATAATAAAGCAGTATCAAAGATAATAGCAGTGGTTAATTCACCTTTAGGTACAAATACCAATGTTATGTACCAAATTTCAAATTATTCAGAAACTTACCTAAAGGATGCCTACACAAAGTATGTTTTTGGGTTTGATAAAACATTTGATAATGGACTGTACATAAACTTTCAATTTGCTCATGGGCTTGGCTTTGAGAGAGGATTCAAGGATGAACATTTGCAGGATTATTTTATCCTGAATCTTGAGAAAAAATTCTTTGATGACAGGCTTAAGGTGAGGACTTATGGTATAGTCAACATTGACAGACCTTTTGATAGGATTACATCTAGTAACCCTTGGGATGAACTTGTAAACAATTCAGGTATTCTTGG
This sequence comes from Spirochaetota bacterium, assembly GCA_028276145.1. Lineage (GTDB taxonomy): Bacteria > Spirochaetota > Brevinematia > DTOW01 > DTOW01 > JAPYWX01. The sequence goes on along the minus strand of JAPYWX010000029.1, from coordinate 11,452 downwards.
AGCACTTGAAGTTTCCTATTCACCTGTGATAGGTGCTAATCTTGGCATTAGGATAATAGGTATTGATGGGAATGGTAGCTCAACATTATCTAGGTTTAAAGATTTTGATGTAGTTGGTGTATTCTTCAATATGGAAATATAGTTTTTATATTTAATGGGAGAGTGTTCCAAGTGCTAAATAGCACTAGTGCTTCGTAGCACTATGTGCTTTTAGCACCTTCTTATTTACATATTCTGAAGAGTTAAGAGAGATGAAGCCTCTCTATAATAACGTGCTTTAAGCACAAATAGAGTTGTTGCTGAATAGAACCTTTATAAAATTACGAAGGTGTTGGAAGGCGGAGCCTTCCAACGATAAAAAGGGTGGGCGGGCGGGGTGCTTATAGCACTCTCTTATTGATTGGAGAGCGTGGAGAGGTTAAACCTCTCTATATCAAATAGGGTGGGAATGGGGAGTACTTAAAGCACTCTATGCTTATGTTACCTTTTAGTTAGAATGAAGAAACAGGCAGTAGACTGATGCAGGCTTAGCCTGACGCAGGCAAAGCCTGTTAGTTTTTCAACGCAGTTGAACTTTTTAGTTTTGAATAATTGAAGTAGTGGGTTACAAGGGGCGGTAGCACCTTGGTAGTTAATGAAAACTTTATTCAGGTTTAATGTGAGGCTTTATTTTTAATTTGAACTCTTCAAGTAATTCACTCAAGCTTGAGAAGTATTCCTTTTTGCCTTCTTCAACCTCATCCATCATTTTTTCTATGTACTGCGTTCTTTCTTCTGAAATGAAGTCTTCAAAATCTTTGAGTAGTTGTTCGTATACCTGGATACCTAAGCTTGTTGGTATGAGTTTGTTGTTTTTTGATATTACATACCTTCTCTGTAGGAGAGTCTGAATTATTTTAGCGTAGGTTGATGGTCTGCCTATACCTTTTTCTTTCATGAGCTGTATTATGTCTGATTCAGAGAACAGGAAAGTCTTTGGCTTTTGAACAAATTTTATACTTTTAACTTCAAGTGTTTCGTCTAGCTCTTCTTCAATTTGTAGGTATCCTATCATAGTCCATCCGGGCTCTATTATTTTTACGTTCCTTGATATATTTAATGTCTTGCCATTTAGGTTTATCTCGTAAGATACATTTTTTACAATACTCTTCTTCATCTGCGATGCTATGAACCTCTTGAAAATTGCTTCGTATATTAGTAGATGCCTTTTTGTTATGTTTTCGTCAATCAGTCCTTCATATATCATCTGTTCTAAGGTTTTTCTGTCTATTGGCTTTGTTGGTCTTATACATTCGTGTGCTCCTTCGGAAGTCCAGCTTCTTGGCTGGAATAGTTCCTTAGCTTTTTCCGAAAGGTATTCTTCTGCGACTTTCTGGCCTGTTAGCGAAACTGTTGTTGATTCTGTTCTGTGGTAGGTTATTAGTCCTTCTTCAAACAGTTCTTGAAGTATTTCCATTGTTTCGTTTGATGACATTTTGTAGTACTTGTTAGCAAACGATAGCATTGTGTCAGTTGTGAATGGTGGTAATGGTTCTAGCTCTAACTCTTTTTCTTCAACTTTTTTTACATTTACCTTATCTCCAACTTTTAGCTTTATTTCCTCTTTTTTTGCTTCTATTGAAACTTTTAGGTTGGTTCCGTTTGAGCCGAGTTCTAATTCACAGAATGTTGATTTTGAATTGTTGTACTCTTTGTATCTTTCTATTATCCAACCGAGAACGGGGGATTGGGCTCTTCCTGCCGAAAGGTTCTCCTTGTCAAATTTCTCTTGTAAAATGTTACTAAGTCCAAAGCCTATTAGTCTGTCTTGTATTCTTCTTAGTAGTTGTGATTCAACGAGTTTCTTGTTAATGTCTGTTGGGGATTGTACTGCTTTTCTTATGGCTGAATATGTCACTTCGTTGAATCTTATTCTTTTTACATCACCGTTTAGTACCTTTAGGTAGGGTAGTACTGAGACGAATATGTCAAAGCCTATTTTTTCACCTTCCGTGTCAGGGTCTGAGGATATCAGTACTTCATCTACTTCCTTAGCTAGTTCTATTAGTGACACTAGGTCTTTGTATCTGTCGTTTATGTTTTCGTTTCCGCAGTATATGCACGTGTTTGAGGTACTTACGAATGCTCTGCCGCACTTTGGGCACCTTTTTATTGTGTCGTATACGGGTATTACTATGTTGTTCATTACTCTTAATCCGAAAATATCTTCTTTGTCTGTTGTTAATTCGAAAATGTGTCCTTTTGATGCAGTTACGATGAATGTAATATTACCGAAATTTACTTCATAGCAGCTTAAACCTTTTATTACTCTTTCTGTTGGGTTCCCGAACATCCTTGATATTGTCTTTGCTTTTGTTGGGGATTCCACTATTATCAAAACAGTTTTGTTTTGTAATTTTATTTCTGGTGATGCTTCACCACGCAGTACCTTCTTTAGGCTTTCTCTGTCTTCTTTTGCTTTCTTCAGGTCTTCTTGTATTTTTTCTTCTGATTCTTCTAAGTTTAGCCATTCGGTATCTTCGATTAGTTGATGTCTTTTTGATGCTACATTCATTAGTTTCTGGTTGTTTTCAATTATTACTGATATTCCTCTTGTCATTCCTCCGGGATAGAGTCTTGAGCACCTACCGCTTCCCTGAATGTATGTATTTATGTCTGGAATTATTATCTCTAAGGTTTTGTCTTCATTTTCTTCAATAAGGATATCGCTTGAGTTCTTTAGTATCTCTAGGTATTTCTTATCTTCAAGGATAGTTTTTATAATTTTGTTTCCTTCTTCAATAAGTGGTTGGTATGTCTGGTTTCTTCTTAGTCTTCTTACTAATGATTCAAGTTGTTTCCTCTTCTTTTGGTCCTCTTCGTAGGGCAGTATTTCGGAGATGATTTTTATTATTTGGTATGGGGAGAGCTTTAAACTCTCAATTTTCAGTGGTACTCTGAATTTTGGGAAGTTCACGAATATGGTATATATTATTCTGTCTGGTATATCTATTCCCCTTACTAGCGAGCCGTAGTATGTTGCTACTCCTACTAGTATGTTTAGTTTTCCTTTTTTGAAGTTTTCTATTTCTTTTTGGCTTTCGGTCAGTGATGATATGACTTTGCTTTTGTAGTTTGTTTTTTTGTTTATCAGGTTTGAAATGTGTATAGCGTATTCAACACCTTTTTCTACGGGTGTGAATACTAATCCACCGTCTCCAAGTTTGTTTATGAGTTTTATTAACTCATCTTCTTCATTGTTTGTTACTAGGTAGTAATTACCTATGTTTCTACTGAATTCTGACTTGATGCCTATTTCAAAGTTAAATATTTCCCTGAATAGTTTTACTCTTGCTCCTCGGGGTTTTGCAGTTGCACTTGATAGGACTATTACTCCTTTCTCTGAGTCTCTTAGCTTCTCGGTTTCTTCTAGTATCTCTTTGTACTTGTTTAGGTATTCTTCTTTTTTAGCGGTATCTTTAGATACCGCTAGTATGAATTTAGTTTTAATCAATTCTAGTGATTTGTCTATGTATTCTTTGGGTACACCTGTTAACCTTATAACGTGTTCTATGTTTTTTGACTGCTTCAGTAATGCGTCAACATCATCAGCAAATGTGAAATCAAACTTTAGGTTTTCAGAGATTTCTAATAGGTTTTTCACCATGCTTGAGGTGATTATTACTATGTCAAAGTTGCCGTTTTTGATGTTTTCTCTGAACTCTTTTTTCTCTTTTTCTTTGATTTTTGATGAGTATCTTTGAATGTTTGCTTTTATTTCTGTTTTTTTAGAGAAGAGTTTTAGTTTTTCGTATGCCTGGTCAACAAGGTTAGTTGTAGGAAGAATTATGATTGATTTTTTACCTTCCTTAGCAAGTGCTAAAGCGGTTATTAATCCAAAAGTTGTTTTGCCTACACCTGTAGGTGCTACTAGTGAAAAGCTTCTACCGAGTATTACTCTCTTTATCCAAGAAATCTGGACATTCCAGGGGCTACTTCCGATAGCTTTTTTAAATATATCTGATACCTCTTCTATTTTTTCTTTCATTTGGAATATTTCTTTTAGGTTTCCCGGCTTTACAACATTTAAGAGTTTTTTTAAATCTACAACCGATGGAGAAGTGCTTTTTGATTCTTCGTTTGAGGTAGTATTTGTTGAATTAACACCTATTAAGGTATTACCTGTTAAGGTATCACCTATTGAGGTGTCACCTATTAAGGTGTCACCTATTAAGGTGTCGGGTAGGCATTTTGAGCAAGGTAATCCCATTGAAGCTCTGTGATCATCTATTTCACCTCCGCAGTTTATGCATAACCTTTTGTAAATGCTGTGTATACTCATTTTGTTCTCCTTTTAATGGTACTATGAAAGTATAGAAAAGTTGAAGATTTGTTTTTCAAGTTAGCTTCAGTGTGCTTAATAGCACAAGGTGCTTAATAGCACAATGTGCTTTAAGCACATCGTGATAATACAAATTAGGTAATTGTTAAAACTTTAACGAATTAACTATAATTCTATTCTGAAGGGGGGATGCGATGAGCAATCAGAGAGGTAACGTGAACATTGTTTACTTGCTTCTTTTTACTTCTGGCTTTTCCTCTTTGATATATCAAATATTCTTTACGAGGCTATTTAATATAACTTTTGGGTTGTTTATTCACTCTACTGTTGTTGTCGTTGGTACTTATATGTTGGGGCTTGCTTTAGGATACTACATTGCCAAATTCATAAGAACCAATAATTACCTTCTTGTTTACGGATATGCCGAATTATTCATTGGCATCTACTCACTTATTGTTTTCTTGCTTTTCCCAGTGATAGACAAATTTTATACATTGATTGGTAATAGTGTTTTAGAGAAATCTTTGATTTCTATACTTATTTTACTTTTCCCTACAACTCTCATGGGTATCACTATACCTGTTGTTGTTAAGTATGTTGATTCAATTGCTCAAGAAAGTAGTATAGGGAAAGTTTACGGTTTTAATTCTTTGGGTGCTTCTTTTGGTGTTTTGTTCGCTTCTATAGTTTTGCTAAACATTTTTGGGTTGGTTGGTGCTTTCGTTTTTGCTTTTATTCTCAATATTCTCATTTTTGCTAGTGTTGTTTACTTGGCTAATGGGTTTAAGTTAAATCTCAACTTCGCTAAATCTGGATTTAGGTTTGTTGATGTTGGGGGTTGGGGGGTTTTGGCTTTGGTTTTTGGGTTTTCTGGAATGGCTCTTGAAATGCTATGGTATAGGCTAATGGTTTACCTCATAGCAAATAATACTTTCTCCTTCTCTATAATTGTTTCTGTCATAATTCTAGGTATATCCTTGGGCTCAATACTGTATAAACCGATTGTGAGTGTTTTAAAAACGAAGTTTAGTAATCCTAATTACATATTACTTATTGTTGTTTCTTTGTTCACTTCTCTTTATTTGATGGTTTCAATTCTGATTTTGAATAGTGCTTATCAATTGGTTGGTGGGCTGTATCATTTTTTTGGTAACATTTTCTTTGTTGTTTTTGGGGATAACAAATTTTCAGAGACTGTGTCGCTTTTCTTTACGAGGTATACATTCGTTCTTATTACTGCTGGTGTTGTTGCTTTCTCTTCAGGTTTGGTTGTGCCTCTGCTTTTTGATATAATAAAAGGTGAAACTAACAAAGATGAAAACAGTATTTCTGGTACGATCCTTGCTTGGAATACTATCGGTAGTATACTAGGTGTTGTATTGATGGTTTATGTTTTTATTCCTTTGCTTGGTTTTGGTAATTCTTTCCTTGTTATTTCACTTCTTTACGCTTTTTCGGGTATTGTTGTTCTTATTGTGAGTTATAGGAAATTCCTAATTCCTTTTGTTTTTGGGGCTATTGCTTTTGTTGTTCTTATTCTCCTGCTACCTAGGGACGTGACATTTACTAGGGTTTATAATGGTTTTTTGGGTATAAAGGGTGAACCTAAGTTTTATAAGGAGGGGCTTTATGGTACTATACTCGTGACTGATGTAGGGCAGGTTAGGTTTATGAAGATAAACGGTATTGATGAGGTGCCGAATGATTACAATTCGCTTCTTACATTTAAGGTTTTGGGTAATATTGCTCCTATGATGAAAACGAATTATACGAATGTTATGCTTAATGCTTTGGGTGGCGGTATAACATTGAGTAGTTTGTTGCATCATGTTAGTAATCATAGTGTTTTTGTTGTTGATATATGCCCGGATGTGCGAGATGCGTTGGTTTTTTATTCAAATCAAAACTACAATGTTTTTAGTATGAGTAATTGGGTTTTTGTGTCTGATGATGGTAGGAATTTCTTAAAGAGGTATAAGGGAGTTTTTAATCTTATTATAGCGGATGCTACGCATCCGGCTTCTGCTGATAGTTGGATGCTGTTTACTAGAGAATTCTATGAAATTGTCAACTCAAAACTTTCTGAGGATGGTGTTTTTGTTCAATGGGTGCCACTTCATAACTTGGCTGTTTACGATTTTGTGTCTATAATCAAGACATTCAAGTCAGTTTTTACGAATACTTTCATAATGATTACGGGGATATATACGGTTTTCGTTGGTGTTAAGGGTGATTTGAATTCCCTCAAGTTTGAAAGTAAAGATTTTGAGGATTTGTCGCTTGTTGGGGTTGATGATGAGCTTAAGTTAAAGTCAATGGTTTTCCTCACACCTAAGCTTATTGATAGGCTTATTAAGTATGAAAGTGGGGAGGTTTTGAGTGATTTCAAGTCTTCGGTTGAGTTTGCTGAGTTTCATAGAAGGGTTGCTGCTGATACCAAAAAGGATAACATTTCTATGATTTTGAAGTATACTGATGTTCGGGAGCTTTCTTCGTTCACTGGTGCACCTTTGAATTTACATAGTAGCATGATTCTCTCAATGAAGGCACTTTTAGAGTATTGGGATTACACATACTATGAAGCGCTGAAGAACATAGATAATTCTTTGCTTCTCTATAGTGATAATTTTTATTCAAAGTATCTCTTTTCACTGGTTTTTCCTGAATTTGTTAAGTTTCTTTACAATTATGGTGATTACATAAAGGAAAAGTACGGGCTTAATGTTTACATGGAGCTACTGAATTATGTTTCTAATAAGATGAACGGGTTAGAGAAGGGGAAGTGATTTAATGGTTAGTTTAACAATTTGCATAGGGAGGCTATGCATTCTTATAAAGAACTTCTTACATGGTTAAGGGATGCTTCGCATCCCTTACTTAATTGGGTAGTAAGGTGTGGAATTGCTTAGAGTAATGTACTTTGAGGCACTTATCAATAGGTGAATATAAACAGAGTTGAATTTTTCGACAGAATACCTTTTAGTGGTTTTGGTTACTTATTTGGGAAGTGGGTTTCTTATTCAGTAGAAGTATTATTGCTGCGGTTATAAATGTGGAGATTATTCCTGATACACCAGTTAAGTTGTAGAGTATATCGTTTCTTATGGTATTTGCGTATAAATATAATCCTGCTGTTCCGTTTATTGTTCCGTGCATTATTGATGATAGTATGACAGAGCCTGATTTCTCTCTGAAGTAATTCATTATGAATGCTAGGGCTATACAGAATAGAGTCATTAGGAATATTCCTTCTAGTGGGTGCTGTGGGAAGTTGTGTCCCATTGCTATTATTGGAGCGTGCCATATTCCCCATATTGTGCCTATTATTAGTGATGATGTAATGAATCCTAGAGGTTTTAGTTCTACAAATAGAAATCCTCGCCATCCTAGTTCTTCACCGAATGCAGCTAATGCGTTTATTGTTGCTCCTGCTATCATTCCTGATAGTATTGTGATTAAGTAGAATATCCAGACATTGTAATTTATTGATTTACCTATTTGTGTCATGCTTTTTGATGCTTCTTGTCCGAATAATTCTATCATTTTTTTGTTGAATTCGTCCCAATTGGTTATTAATCCTCCTCCCATTATTGCTGAAATTATTACTGTGAGTATGATTATAAATACCGGTGTTAGCCATCCGATTACCCACCAAGAATTTAGTTTGAAGTTTATTCCAAGGTCTTTGATTTTTTTACCTTGTATTTTTTGAACAATCGCTGCCGCGATTGCTGGTCCAAACATGTAAACAACCAATAATACTGTTGCAAGTGTTGAAGGGGTGCCACCTGTTTTGTATAGCTTGAATAGGTATATTATCAGTGCTATTAGCCAGCTGAATGTAAATGAAATTAAGATGTAAAGAAGAATGTTTTTCTTGTTCACTTTTACTTTCATAATTGCTATTTTCTTCGTTTGATTTGATGGGTTTCAAGTTTTTGTAAGGTATTATATAAAAGTTTTAAGTTACTTTAGTTTTAATTTGTGTAATGGGTTTAATTAAAGGTAATAAGATGAAGGGGTTAGAGGAGGGGAGTAAGTAGAGGAGTGCGTGAGCACTCCTCTAGATTTTTAGTACTTGAACTGAACATTGACATTTATAGAAGTTTCGCTATCAACTTTACTGCCATCTAGTGCCTTAAATGCTTGGCTCTGGATATCCTGCTTGAAGTTAGGAGTAATTATAAGGTTCTTGTTAGGTGCGTACTCTATACCTGCTGTGATATATTGCTTTTGTTTGGCTGGGTCAGAGTTCTCATCAAGTAAGTAATATGCTCCGACTATTCCTAGCCCACCAACAATGTCGGAGAGAGAAACTTTACCGAGTATTCCGTAAATGTTCTGATATGTAGCACTCTTCCAGAGTTTGAATGTTTCGTTGTATGAGTAAGTAGCAGCTAACTTGACTATTGAGTAGTCAACTAATATTCCGATTCCATACAAGTTTTGACCACTTGCATTTGTCATTGTGTTGTCTAGAATTATTGTGTTATAGGTGTGTAATGCTAATATGATGTTTTTGAAGCTCTTATCACCTGTAAGAACATAGAGAGGTGCTATGTCAATTCTAGTACCTAATGTTTTAGTTACATTTAGGTAGTTTGCGTTAGTAGTAATGTTATCAGAACCTTTACCGTATCCGTTACCATCATATATACCGAGGAACACTGAAGCACCATCAATTGGCTTAACTTCTGCAGATAACCCAATGTCTGCTGAATTTAATACTTTGTAGTAGTCCTCTACTGACTTTGTGTAGTACCTTAGCCCTACAAAGTCATCAACAAAGCCTACCCATTCGGTTTTGGTTATACCGAGTGACAGCTTTAGTATGTCAAGAACTTTTACTTCTCCGTAAGCATACTTTAGCCTTAGCATCCAGCCGCTAGTTGTTTCGGTTATATCAGGTGTTACTCTTAAGTATACACCATTCTTTAGATCGGCTTTGAAGTCAATGTAAGCTCTTTCAAAATAGAAAGAGTTGAAGTTTGTTGAGCCGTTTTTTATGTTAGATGGGTAGTATGAGTAGCCAGTGAATATGGTTAGAGATGTCTTTAGTTCTGGCTTCTCTTCTTTTTTCTCCTGGGCTACAACATTTGTTTCTTGAGCCCATACGATTGAACCTAGGAAAATTGTAGCTAAAATTGTTAGAGCTAACCTTTTCATATTTCCCTCCTTTTGCCATAAATTTAAAAAATCTTTTGAAATTTTTAGAAAAGTGAATGTAAAGATAATGTAAAGAGGTTTTGCCTCTTAGAGGTTACGCATCTCTATATTTTTTTGTTGAGATGCAAAGCATCATAACTACTCTGTGTTTTTCGTTAAAGATGTACTTTAAGCACAATGTGCTATTAAGCACAAGTGCTATAAGCACTTTAAGCACTCCCCCCTCCCACCCTTATTTTTTCGTAGAGAGACTTCGTCTCTCTACACTCTCTAGAAGTAATTAAAAAAAGTGTTAAAAAGCACTAGCTAGAAAACTCAGATTTCAAACATTTTTCACTTATCAAAGAACACAAGTGCTATTAACACTTAAGAAGGTGTATTTAGCACTTTACTTTTAGTAGCCCCCAATCTATTGATTGTTGAGATGTTTCACCTCTCTTCATTCTCCAATGTGTAATAAGAATGTGCTACTAAGCACAAAGTGCTATGTAGCACAAGGTGCTACAAGCACTTATTGAATAAACCTAAAAACAGCAATCAAAACGGTTATGACTGTAAAGCCTATACCTACCATCCATGTTAAAAGATTGAGGCTTCTGTTCATATCCTCAAACCTTTTATTTACATCCTCAAACCTTTTGTTAATATCCTCAAACCGTTTATCTGAGTAGTGTAGTAGCTCTTCAAACCTCTTATCAGTGTATTCTCTCTGCTCCTCGAATTTTTTATTCATGTCTTCAAACCGTTTATCTGAGTAGTGTAGTAGCTCTTCAAACCTCTTATCAGTGTATTCTCTCTGCTCCTCAAATCTCTTGTTCATCATCTCTATCAGTAGTCTTATATCTTCTCTAACCTCTGATATTTCTTTTCTCATTTCTTCTCTAACCTCCGATATTTCTTTTTTCATTTCTTCTCTAACCTCAGATATTTCTTTTTTGGTTTCTTCTCTAACCTCTGATATATCTTTCTTGAGTTCCATTAGCCTATCAGAAATAATTAACAGGTCCTTGCTGATTAACTTGAAGCCTTCTTTTGTCTCATATCCTAGTTCCTTTACGTCACTTTTTTCTGAGAATGATTCAACTACTACTCTCACATACCTTTTGAGTGCTTCCCTGTCCTTGACCTCGAAAGCTCTTGATAGTTCCTCTTCTAGTATGTCTTCGAGCAATGCCTTTGCCATGTTAATCAATATAATTAATTATTTTGGTATCTGTCAAGAATTATGCTAACTTTTAGCACTTAATTAAAAGTGTGCTACTTAGCACAAGTGCTATGAAGCACTAGTGCTATTAAGCACACCGTGCTATTAAGCACACACCCTATTTGATATAGAGAGGTTTCACCTCTCCACGCTCTCCAATCAATAAGAGAGTGCTATTAAGCACCCCACCCTCCCACTCTTAAGATTCTAAGGGAGGCTATCGCCTCCCTTAACCCCAATAGAGAAGTGCCTTTAGCACAAAGTACTTTAAGTACCTAGTGCCATAAGCAACTAATTAAGAAAGTGCTACTTAGCACAAAGTGCTACTTAGCACAAGTGCTATTTAGCACGATGTGCTACTTAGCACATTTTTGTTTTTGTGTTTTCTATGTTTTTATAATCAATCTAGATGATTTCTAGGTTTTGGTTTTTTGTTAATTCTTTGTTATTTGGAATGGTTTTTTGTTTTGTTTTTGCTTTGAAACTTTATTCTTATGGAGTTTATTCTTATTTCAACTCTCCGCAGTTTAACAACAAGTTACATGAGATTATTATTTCATTCATAACTCAGGCACAGAGTAATATATCCGTAAGTGCTTACAGTTTTGATGATTCTGATATTGCCGCGGCACTAGTTAGTGCTGCTAATAAAGGTGTTAAGATTAGAATTACTATTGATAGTGATTATTGGAATAGTGTTATTGATATTCTTGATTCTCATCCGAACATAGAGGTTTTTAATGATTTCAAGGCAAAAGGCT
>JAPYWX010000028.1 GCA_028276145.1 Spirochaetota bacterium | reverse complement strand
TCACCTGAAAGGATAACCAACATAAAAGCTCTCCTAACTATCGTAAACAAGGATTTAGAGAAACTCGAAAAAGGAGAGTTTACTGAAGAGGATGCAAAAAGATATGAATTCTCGCGCAAAGAAGAAAAAGCAGAAAAAAAAGAAAAAGAAATTATCTCTTTTGATATACTTGAAACTATACCCAAAGTCTCACCTTCACAATACATCAAAGACGAAGAAATAGTAGCCATAAACTCATACTTTTATTACTTCGAAAGAGAGTACCTCCCAATTCTATCACCAAAATACTTAAAAGTAATATACTCGTACCAATCTAAATTAGATAGGTTCTATTCCGAATTTAGAAGAATCCAAATGTTACTACAAAAGTTTAACGAATTAATTGAAAACATAGAAATGAGCGAAAACCCCTCATACATTTCAGAAATGACAAAACTAAGAAGAAAGAGATTTAGAGAACTTATTTTCAACATAGACAAGTTCCTCGAGGAACTTCAAGAATTCGTTGAAACAATACTAGAAAATCCTACACCCGAAGGAATCTTATTAGAACCAAACCTTATAATAGAAATTGAAGATGAAGAAAATAAAGTTATAAACAATATAGAAGTAATTGAGGCAATAAAAGATTTGTACAGGTTTATCTTAGAAGTGAGGAATTTTTTAGGTATTGTCAATGTATAGGAGGTAAGACATGGCTACTAAAGATGTTGTGTACAACACCGTCATAGGAGAAGGCTCAGTTTTTGAAGGCAAATTCATGGTAGATGGTGGAATAAGAATAGACGGGAAATTTGAAGGTGAAGTTCTCAAAGTCTCTCATGTCATGATAGGAGTTAAAGGAAGAGTAAAAAGCAATATATCTGCTCTTAGTGTAATAGTTGAAGGTGTACTTATAGGTAATATTGACGCAAAGGTAAGAGTAATGCTACTACCAACAAGTAGAGTCTACGGAGACATAACAACACCAGAACTTATAGTTCACCAGGGTGTCATATTTGAAGGGAAAATAAAGATAGTACCTGACAAATCAATATCCGTAAGAGAGGAAGTAGAGAGGATATACAGAGGATAAAATGTTACTCAAAAACCTTGAACACCTAGAAGACTATGTAAGCGGAACAAAAGGAGATGAAACATTCATAAGGTTGTCATCAAACGAAAACAACTACGGTCCTTCACCAAAGGTAGTAGAAACCATAAAAAAAATCTCATCCCTAACCTACAGGTATCCAAATTCATCATATAATGAACTCAAAGAAACTCTAGCAAACCTGAACGGTGTAACTAAAAATAACATCATTCTAGGTAATGGCTCAGACGAAATCTTTTTCTACCTATTCATGATGTATCTTGACGAAAATAGTTCAATTCTAACTATAGAAAAAACATTTACCTATTACAGAATACTAGCTAACATACTAGGAGCCAAAGTTATTGAGGCAAAAAGAGAAGAAAATTTTTCTATATCGTGCGAAAACATAATAAACTCTCTAAACTCATCAGTAAAAATTGTAATATTCCCATCTCCTGACAACCCAACAGGAGTAATAACAAAAAGAGAATGTATTGAAAAAATACTAATTTCAATACCAAAAGAAACAATTTTCATTCTTGATGAAGCGTACTTCCATTTCGTACCCCAAGAGCTCTATTGGAATTCAGTTGATTTGCTCAAAAAGTACGACAATTTCATAATAACAAGAACATTTTCAAAGTTTTACGCACTAGCAGGCATAAGATTAGGTTACGGAATATGCAGCGAAAAAATATCAAAACTATACGAAAAAATAAGAATGCCATTTAATATATCTCTAGTATCCACTGAAGCAGGCAAAGCAGCCATCTCTGACAACGAATATTATTCTACAATACTCAAAAGAATATTAGAAGACAAAAAAATCCTAATAAAAGAATTAAAAAATCTAGGAATTGAAGTTCTCGAAGAATCATACGGTAACTTTGTTTTTATTAAAGCTCCTGAAGAACTCGGAAACAAACTATTTGAAAAGAAAATAATCATAAGAGACCTGAAATCATTCAATTACGAACCTGGCTACTTTAGAATAACCATAGGCAAAACAGAAGAAAATAAAGCTCTAATCAAAGCTATGAAGGAGGTATAATATGAGTTTTTTAATTTCTTTCCTCTCAATATTTCTTGCTGAAATCGCAGACAAGACGATGCTTATAACTCTTTCACTCGCAGGGCAGGTAAAAAGAAGAAATCTAATAATAGGTATACTTTTATTCTCTATACTCATAATGATTATACCTGTAGCTATTGGTGCTTACCTTGATAGAATATTTCCTCTAGGTACACTTTCCCTTGCCTCGGGAATAATTTTCATAATCATAGGCGTATTTCAACTTATTTCAGGAAAAGAGGAAGAAGAAAAAGAGATAAAGTTTAAGGTAAATGAAGTTATAAAAGTTTTTCTCATTCTCTCACTAGCAGAACTTGGCGACAAAACGCAAATAGCCACATTTTCACTTTCAGTAGCACTCCCTAATGCTTTCCTCATATGGCTAGGAGCAACACTAGGGATATTTCTGCCAAATCTAATAGTTGCTCTAGTTGGCTCAGAATTACTGAAGAAAATAAACCAAAATATAGTGAAAGTAATCACCTCTTTTTTATTCTTACTCGTTGGAATATACCTGATACTTGCATACTTTGGATGGATACCAAAGGTTTTTTAAGTTAATAGCAAACATTTTTTGTTTTAGAGGAGGGGAATTCCCTCCTCTATTTTACTTAAGCATGCCAATTAATTCGTTTGCATCGTAATAGAGCATTCTATAGGTCATCTCATCTATCGCCTTGCCTCTCTGTGCATCAAGCAAGTGTTTATACGCCTCCATTATGTTCCTAGCAGTGTGGTAATTCCACCAGCCTTTCTTTATGTTGTCTCTCGCAGCCACTAACTTGTCATTTAATCCATCATAAACATCTTGTTTGTTTATCCATCCAAGCTCATACGCTTCTTTCGTTATCTTCATAAGTTTCTCAATGTATGCTAGCGGCCCATCCGATGGAAATGGCTTCACAACAGGCCCCACAACTTTGAATACCTTTGCTTCATAATGCTTTTTATAGTCAGGAGGAACATCTCCTGCATCCTTAAATACCCATTCTGCTGCCTGCCTCCAAGTATTCAAATTCAAAACTCCTGGCATCGTTTTCTCACTCTTCACTATTATTTCAATATCAAGTCTACCCCCAGGTGGCATATATCCTTCACTTTCATCTATAACCATCTTCCCACCAGGCACTTCAAAGTAAACAGGCCAACCACGAACCCATGAACCATCTAGCTTTCTAGTCCCTCCTAAAGAAAATCTCGCAACTCTATCCTTTTCAGGTATTATTGTCCTCTGCCCCGAAAATGGATTTATGTGCTCCCTAGTCGCACTCGCTCCACCCAGCCATATTATGTTGTTGTTGCTACACATCCCCCTTATGTAGAGAAAATCATCCACTATATCCCTTCCTTTCTCAAAGATGGAGAAGATACTTGCAAACTTCCTCTTATTACTCGCATCGTAGAATAGGGTATAGTGGTACTTTATCCCTGTTAGAGGTTTCCTCTCTTCATTTGGCAGATGCCAAGGTGGAATGTAGTTTGTCACGAACTCTATGCTCCACTCCATCCTCGCCGTGAAATCGTCAGGTCTCTCATCATAAGGCTTAACACCATAAGAAACACTCACAAAAAATGTAACTAACACAAACAAAAAAGTTAAAAGTTTTATCCTCTTCATAAAATCCCCTATCAAGGCAGGGATTTATACTAACTCATCAATTCACATTTCTGAAGGAATTATAATTATACAAATTTCTAGTTTCAAGAGGTTTGAAATCTTGTTGAAAAATCTAACTCTTCTTGAATCTGCTTATGAAAACAATCATTAGTAATTCCCACCTACGCGTTTTTGTCGTAGACATGTTAAGTATCTCTACACTCTAAAAGATTTTGTAAAAAATAGTTCTTTTCTATTAGAAATGTTCAAAGGTGCTTATATACATTCTCAAGTGCTTAAAGCACGTTGTACTTAAACGGGATTTTTTAAAAGAGTTAATTATGGAGGTTTTGGAGGATATTTTCTTAGATGTTTTAGATTAAAACTTTCTGAAAGTAAAGTGGGTTAGATATGAGTTTGATTTTGTTTTGTAAAAATGATTTTCAGTAAGTAAATCTTTTGAAAAATAAAGTGTGGTAGTGACATAATTCTTTTGTGAGTGAGGATTTGGAGAAGATAAAAGAAAAAATAGGTGTTTATCAGCTTGATAAAGAGACTCGTGAGAAGTTGTTTAAGGAGTTTCAAAAAAGTGGTGGTCGTGTTCTAAGCGAAAGAGAATTGATGAGGCAAAAGTTAAAGCAGAAGTTGAATTCAGAAGAAGTTCCACCACGGGTACGGAGAAATGTTACTACTGTGAAACAACAGAAGGTTGAGCAATCAGCTACTATAAAACCTACGCAATTGTCTCAGAAGCAATTTAAAGGTGATTTTGTTCAAAAAGCAAGGGAGGAGAGTGTAAATATAACATTCTTGGACAGGGTAAAGGTATATTTGGATGCCTATTTTTCTAATCTTATAAAGCTTTTTTCTGGAAATTTAAAAACTAAGTTTATAGAGGAAACTGCCAAGACATTGAAGGAGGCTTTAGTTGACTTGAGATTAGTTTCATACATTATGACTTCAAAGGACACTAACATAACGAATGCCGTTAAGAGAACTCTTAACCAGATTCATCCTTTTGCGTTTGAGGTTTTGTATAGATTGTCAGAGATTTATAGGGAAGATGTTTTTAACAAGCTAGAGAGGTTGTATAAGATAGAAATTCAGACTAAAGAAGGTATTAATCCTAGAGAAGTAAAGGAGGAGTTATCGTATATATTCAAAAAGCTATTGATGCTTTATCCATTTAGGGAAACAGCGAAGGTTTTCGTTCAAGCAGCAGTGAAATCTATCTCTCAGTATCTTCAGAAAAGTGAGGTAACTAATGTGAGTTCGCTATTTATTAGGTCTTGGAATTTTGTTTTTGGGTATTATTTTGACAGAATTTATAGAGTTATTTCGTTGATTATTGGTAAAGAATTGCCATTGACATCAGGGTACTTGATGAAGTTTTTGGGTGTGACGGAGGAGGACTATATTGGGTACCTTACGGAGAAAAAGGGAATTGCCGAAATAGTGGAGGAAAAGAAGGAAGAGAAGAAGGAGGCTCAAGAACAGGCTAAAGAAAAGAAAGAAGATATTTTAGAAGAGAGCTTAGAGCTTATTAACTCAATAAGGATTAGAGAAATCCAGAAGATTATAAGGAATCAAGAGTTTGAAGTAGAGGAAAATGATAAGGTATTTATACTTGAGGCGATTATAGAATTTTTTGAGAGGCACATTTTCCCCGTTTTGTTCTCGAGGGCTAAGTATTCTGTTGTTTTTGACGGTTCTAGAACACTTGATATAAAAAAATCCTTTGAAGATGTATATGTTAATGTTGTTTCTTTACGGGAGAAGATGAATGACTACTATAAGGTTGTTTTGGATTGTAAAGCGATAGAGTCTGATCCGATGGTGCCGGTTGCTCGTAAAGCTAGCCTACTTAACAATAGGAATATTGAGAGGTCTAGACTTTCGTATGAAATAAGAAAAAGTGCGGTTGAGATTTTTGGTAGGATGAAGAATCTTTTAGAGATAGTACTTTCAGATTATAAGACTGAGCAAAAGATACTTATCAATCCTCAAGAAGAAATAGAATTTAAGAAGGTGCCTCTTAAGGATATAGAGGAGGAGAAGAACATATTTGAAGGTGAAAAAGTAATAGATGCCTTAGTGAAGATTCATAAGTTCTTGAATGGTTTAATATTCTTGCTTACGGATGGTGATTTAGGAGGAGCTAATACTAAGCTCGAAAAGCCTGTATACTTAAAAGAATTTTAGTTAATCAATTCTATAGTGTGAACCTATGCTTTTTTTGTTTGCCCATGCTGATAGAGCAACTATGTAACCTGTCTGTATAGCATTTCTTAGTTCTATTATGTCCCTGGATATTTTTGCTTCTTTGTAAAAGTCTTCTATTCCTAGTTGGAGGTTTTTTATGTCAACTAACGATCTTTTGAGCCTTTTTCTAGTTCTTATAGGTCCTACATAGTTCCACATAATAGCTCTCAGTGTATTCCAATCCTGTTTAAGTAAGATTGAGTCAGCTTCTTCGGTACCTGTGTCTACCCATGGTTCTATCTCTGGGAATTCCTTGAAGATTTTTTTCTCTATGTTTTCTACTATGAATTTAGCTAAGTAGTGTCCAAATACGACACCTTCAAGTAGCGATGTACTTGCTAATCTGTTAGCTCCGTGTAATCCGTTACAAGCTACTTCTCCGATTGCAAACAACCTTTTTATGTTTGTTTTGCCGTAGATATCAGTTTTTACTCCACCGCACTGGAAGTGAAAAGCTGGTACTATGGGTATAAGGTCAGTACTCATGTCAATTCCTATGCTTTCTAGGGTTTCGTATATTGTTGGGAATCTGGATTTTAGCTTTTCTTTGGAGCCTATCTTGGATGCATCTAGGAAAGCGCATTCTTGCCCAGTGGAGGTAAGTTCTGATATTATACCTCGGGTAACCACATCTCTTGGAGCTAATTCTCCCCTAGGGTCAAACTTGAATAAAAATCTTTCACCTTTATGATTTACAATGATTGCTCCTTCACCTCTTAGCGATTCAGAAAGTAAGAAATTCTTCTTTAGGGGATGGTATAAGGTTGTTGGATGGAATTGTGTATACTCCATGTTTATCAGTTCTGCTCCTGCTCTGTATGCCATTGCATACCCGTCACCTGTTGCTATCTCAGGATTTGTGTTAAAAAGGTATACTTTTCCCATTCCTCCTGTTGCTAAGACTGTGGCCTTTGCTGTTATGTTTTTTACTACTTTATTTTTCTCATCGTATACATATGCACCTAGACAAGTTTTGTCTTTGTACATTCTCAGCGGGTCTTTGGAATGGAATTGCCATGTTATTAGGTCTATTGCTATATGATTTTCTAGGATAGTTATGTTTTTGAATTTCTTTAGTGATTCTATTAGCTTTGTTATTATTGCTTTACCTGTTTTGTCTCCAGAGAATATTATCCTTCTTATGGAGTGTGCTCCTTCTTCCGTGAATTCAAGATTTCCTTTTTCATCTCTGTAGAATTCTACTCCTATTTTATCTATTAAAAACTCTTTAAGTATTTTAGGACCTTCGAATGCTACGATTTTTACTGCTTCTGGATTGTTGACCCAGCTTCCAGCTTCCATTATGTCCTTATATAATAATTCAGGTGAATCCGAATCTCCTTTGTATACAATCCCACCTTGTGCGTAATGCGTGTTGCCGTCATCTTCTAGAGTTCCTTTAAGTACTACGACCACATTAAGACCAGCTTCAGCTAGTTTATAAGCTACAGTTGCTCCTGCTATCCCTAAGCCAATTATTAGAATATCCGTGCTTACAAATGTCTCATCCATAAGATTTTAATATGATACTCATATGAAAATTTAAAAATCAAGAAGAGGTTTCACCTCTTTTCACTTCCCAATTAATAAGAGAATACTATTAAGCACGATATGCTATCAAGCACTTTATGCCAAGTGGCATAATGTGGTAAATAAAAGGGGACTAAGTCCTTGAAAGAGTCGTTATCTTTCTAAGGTATGTTTAAGATAAGTTGAGTTTTTTAGCAAGATGGGATGCGTATAACTAGGTTTGAATTTTCTTTTTCTTCTTAATTACTATATACTATAACTTAAGGTTTAAGGAGGGTGTTATGATTAGTGATCGTGTAAAGAGGGGTATAATTAGAGCACCGCATAGGGCTTTGCTTAAAGCTGATGGTTATACTGATGAAGAGTTAAGTAAGCCTTTTATAGGTATTGTGAACTCATTTACGGAGATTGTTCCTGGGCATATTCATCTTAGGACTTTAGCTGAAGCTGTTAAAAAGGGAGTGTATGCTGCTGGTGGTACACCTTTTGAATTTAACACTATAGCAATAGACGATGGTATTGCAATGGGACATGAAGGAATGAAGTATTCGCTTCCTTCAAGAGAGTTGATTGCTGATTCTGTTGAATCTATGGCTATGGCTCATGCTTTCGATGGACTTGTTCTAATAACTGCGTGTGACAAAATAGTACCAGGTATGTTGATGGGAGCAATAAGGCTTAATATACCCTTTATTGTTCTAACTGGTGGTCCTATGTACCCTGGTCTGGCGGAAGGTAAGAGCTATGATTTGATAGATGTCTTTGAAGCTGTGGGGCAGTATGAGGCAGGTAAGATAAGTAAGGAAGAATTGAGTAAAATAGAAAGTTATGCTTGCCCGGGTCCAGGTAGCTGTGCCGGCATGTTTACTGCTAACAGTATGGCGTGTATAGTTGAAGCTTTGGGTTTGACTCTACCTTATGGTGCTACAATACCTGCCGTAGAAGCTGAAAGAGTGAGGCTTGCTAAAAAGATTGGTGAGAAGATTGTTGAACTTGTTAAGAATGATGTTAAGCCGAGGGATATACTTACGAAAGAAGCATTTGAAAACGCAATAATGGTAGATTTGGCACTTGGTGGCTCAACGAATACAGTTTTACACCTATTAGCGATAGCTAATGAGGTTGAGAAAGATTTTATAACTCTTGATGACTTTGATAGGTTGAGTTCGGAAGTTCCACATATAGCATCCTTGAGACCTGGTGGTAAGCATTATATGGTTGATTTACACAGAGCTGGAGGAATCCCAGCTGTTATGAAGGTTCTTGAACCTAAGATAAGGAATACCAAGACAGTTAGCGGTAAGACTACAAAAGAGATTATTAGCCAAGTTAAGTATATAAATCATGAAGTTATAAGACCTTTAGATAATCCATACCATCAGGAGGCAGGATTAAGGATATTGAAAGGTAATTTAGCACCTAATGGTTCTGTTGTAAAGATATCTGCTGTTGACCCTAAGATGTATAAGCACGAGGGACCAGCTAGGGTGTTTGATTCAGAGGAGGATGCTGTTAAGGCGATACTGTCTAAGAAAATAAAACCTGGTGATGTTGTTGTTATAAGGTACGAAGGACCGGCAGGTGGACCTGGTATGAGAGAGATGTTGTCACCGACATCAGCTATAGTTGGTATGGGGCTTAGTGATAGTGTTGCACTCATAACAGATGGTAGATTCAGTGGAGGTACGAGAGGACCATGTATAGGCCATGTTTCACCTGAGGCGATGGCAGGAGGTCCTATAGCACTTGTTAAAGAAGGAGATATAATACATATTGACATGATTGCCAAGAGGTTAGACCTGAAGATAACCGAAGAGGAATTCCAAAGGAGACAGAAGGAGTGGAAGCAGCCAGAACCAAAGGTTAAACATGGTTATTTAGCAAGGTACTCTAAACTTGTTTTATCAGCGGATAAAGGAGCAATTGTTAACTATTAGTTTTATAGAGGTGGCATACATGCCACCTCTTTTTTAAAAATTGTTTCCTGAGGAGAAGAAATTTTAAATTTTAGTTTTTGCCTTAGTAAGTTATAAAAGGTGTTGTTCAATCATTCATAATTCTTGTCAAGATTTTAAGTAAAAGGGGGTTTTATGAAGCCAAAGCAGATTTTTAGGATTTTTATACCTCTCATGCTTTTGTTGGCTGTTGGTATCATTTACGGAGTTGTTGGGGGGAAATTAGTTGAATATTTGGTTGCTGGACTTGTGTTTGGTTTGGTGACTTTACTTATTGAGAGGGTGATAACTAATGTTAAGTTTGACATAATTTATTCCTTTTTGGGAGGTATTGCGGGTTTTTACTTTGGTTCTTTAGTTGATGAAATGCTTAAGGAACTTCTCGGGAGTGGTTACATGAACTTGAGGCTCTTCTGGGAAGTTGCGTTTTCTTATATAGGTTTTTTTGCTCCTATATTTGTTCAAGGGTTGAAGCCTTTTTATATGTCTTCGGTTCAGCAATCTGTACAGCCAAGTGAGGGAGAGGGTCCTTCGCCTTATAGGGTGAAGATTCTTGATACCTCTGTTATAATAGATGGAAGAATAGCTGAAATTGCAAAGACTGGTTTTCTTGATGGAGTTGTTTATGTCCCTAAGTTTGTTTTAGCTGAAATACAAATGCTTGCTGATTCCCAGGAGAATTTGAAGAGGAATCGTGCAAGGAGAGGTTTGGATATACTGAACGAGCTTAAGGACATTCCTCACATAAACCTTAAAATAATAACAAAAGACTATGAGAATATAAACAAGACTGATGAGAAACTTTTGAAGCTTGCTAAGGATATTAATGGTGCAATAGTTACAAACGATTATAACCTTAACAAAGTTGCTAAGATAGAGGGTATAAAGGTTCTCAACATAAATGATTTAGCTATGGCTTTGAGGCAAATATACCTACCTGGAGAAAAGATAAGAATACACATAATCAAAGAAGGTAAAGAAAAGAATCAAGGAATAGGGTATTTGCCTGATGGTACAATGGTAGTTCTAGAGAATGGTAAGGAGTACATGAATAAGGAAGTCCCTGTGAAAGTAACAAGTATACTTCAAACTTCTTCGGGAAGAATAATATTCACTCAGATTGATGAAGAGGAGATGAATATAGAAAAAGAAAAGCAGCAAGCAACATCTAGTAAAAAATCAAAGCAGAATTAAGCGAAGAAGCATTTTACTAAGTGATTATCGTATTTTCTTTGAGTGTTGGGTTTAGAAATATCGCACCTGCCTATTTCTGCTATAGGGCATCTATTAAAGAATACGCAGCCATTAGCTATTTCAGAAAAGTGGGGAACTCTACCTTGGAGAAAAGTTAATCTTTCGGGTTTGCTGTCTACTCTGGGGACAGAGTCTATGAGTAATTTAGTGTATGGATGCAGGGGAGATTCTATTATGTTGTTTGTGCTTCCTATTTCCATTATTTCCCCTGCGTACATAACGATTATTCTGTCTACTAATTCTTTAGCCAGCATTATGTCATGAGTAACAAATATTATAGATTTGCCTTCGGTTGTCTTTATTTTTTTTATTATACCTATTATTTCTTTTTGAACAGTAAC
Organism: Spirochaetota bacterium; assembly: GCA_028276145.1. Classification (GTDB taxonomy): domain Bacteria; phylum Spirochaetota; class Brevinematia; order DTOW01; family DTOW01; genus JAPYWX01. The sequence continues at coordinate 2,728 of JAPYWX010000028.1, read as the reverse complement.
GTCAAGGGAAGTAGTTGGCTCATCGGCTATTATTAGCTTTGGCTTGAGTAGTAGAACTAGTGCTATGGCTACTCTTTGTAGCATTCCACCGCTGAGTTGATGTGGAAAACTTTTCAATACTCTTTCAGGATTTTGAATTTTCATACTGATAAGAAGTTTTTTAAATTCATCCAATGTACTACTGTACTCCATTTTGTTTGATTTTGAAATTAGATTGATTTGGTCTATTATTTTGAGTACAGGGTTTAAAGCAGTTAGAGGGTCTTGGAAAATCATTGATATCTTTTTACCTCTCAAATCTCTCGGGTCTTCTATTTTTTGCCCCTCGAAGTACATTTCACCTACTGCTTTCAAGGAGTCAGGAATAATACCTAGTATTGAAAGCATTGTTAGACTTTTGCCTGAGCCGCTTTCACCTATTATACCTACTACTTCGTTTTCGTGAACTTCAAATGAAATGTCTCTTACAATGGTTTTGTTTGTTTCTTTATGAACTATTGAGAGGTTACTCAGTTTGAGTAATGGGCTATTCACAAGAAAAATCTTAATTAATTGAAGATATATTTTTCACATTCTAACGGTTACATTGTACTGATTTTTAATCGAGCGCTTAAAGCACACCTTATTTAAAGTGTGTTTTTAACGAAAATAGGTTAGTTGGGATGCTTTGTATCCCAACAGAAAAAATAATAGAGTGGGGTATTCGTTACACTTCCTTTTGTTACACTCCTTTTTAGGGTTAAGGAAGGCGGTAGCCTCCATTAGAATTTTAGGGTGGGTGGAACTACTAAAAGTTGTTAACTCCCAAAAAAGAGTTAAAAGAGGCATATCACTAAAGCTTTAGGCTCTTTATGGGCTTTTCAATACAACCCCCCTATTTTGCTTTACTGTGTCTTAATTTTACAAAATTAGATACATGCTTGAGGTTAGAAGTTTCCGAAAAACGTTTGCTGAGGTCAATTTGGAAGTGATGTATGAAAACTACGGGAATCTTGTTAAATTGAACAACGGTAAACCAATAATTCCTGTTATAAAGGCCAATGCTTATGGTCATGGTGCTGTTGAGGTTTTTAGATATTTTTATGAAAAAGGAATAAGAAGGTTTGCAGTAGCGTTTTTAGAAGAAGCTATTGAAATTTCTGAAGTAGGCAAGAATTCTGATATTCTCATATTTTCCCCACTTGCACCGAGGGATATAGAATTTTTGGCTAAGTATGATATTTTTATACCTATTGTTAGTGATATCTCTTTTATTGAAGAGATGGAAAAGAGAGCTAGATCATTGGGTAAAAAGTTGAGATTTGGAATTGAAATAGACACTGGAATGGGTAGGCTTGGAGTACATTACAGAGACTTAGAAAAACTTATTGAAGTTCTTGGAAATGTGAAGAATTTGGAGCTTACTGATGTGATGACGCATTTCCCTTCTTCTGATTTTGATAGAGAATTTTCGCTTTACCAACTTGGTATTTTTGATAGTGTTGTAGAAAAAATAAAGAAGGTTTTTCCAAACTTTTTTACTCATGTTTCCAATAGTGGAGGTGTTTTGAATATACCGGAGGCTTCAAAGTATGATTTTGCAAGGTGTGGATTGTCAATTTATGGTTATTACCCTAACCTTGATTTGAGGGATAAGGTGCCCTTAAGAAATTCTATGGCTTTGAAATCTTATATAGCACTGAAGAAGTTTTTTAGGAAGGGTGAGAGTATAAGCTATAATAGGACATACTTTATGGAGAAGGATGGTTTTGTTGGTGTAGTGCCTTGCGGTTATGCTGATGGTATAACGACTTTGCATTCTAACAAAATGAAAGTTTTAGTTAAGGGTTTGGAGTGCCCTGTTGTAGGTAGAATAACTATGGACTACATGATGATTTTGATTCCTAGTAGTATAGATGTCGGTGATGAGGTCTTGATATTTGGGGAAGGTGAGCAAGGAGGTATAAGAGTTGAGGAATTTGCTATGAGTGTAGGTATGATACCTTATGAGGTTACCTGTAGCATTTCGAAGAGAGTACCTAGAGCTTACAAGGGATAGTTATATCTGTTTTAGCCATTTTGTTAATTCGTTCCTGTCAATAAGAATTATAGGTCTGTTTTCGGCATATCTCATCGCTTTTGGGGTAAATTTTGATACTGTTATACACATTCCTTTTAGGGCGTGTAAAGCTTTTACTCTTTCAACGATAAATGATAGCACGTCGTCATCTACAGGGTCGCCGCTTCTTGAGACAACGACAAATACTTTACCTTGTCTAACATTAGCCCATCTTCCGGCTTTCTCTAGTGCTATCATGTGCACTACATTGTCGTTAATTATTTTACTATCTATCACATCGTAGCCCATCTGTGATACAACTTTTTGCGAGAGAATTTCGAAGGTGGAAGTTGAGCAAGTGACAAAGTCCTTTAACTTATCATCCATCCTCAAGTCCGAGTATTTCATCAGTTTTTCTTGAACATCAAGGTAATTAGGTCTATATTGAGTTATTCTTTCCCATTGTTCTATTGCTTCAAGTATCATTTTCCTTGATTCGTAGACGGAGGCTAAAGCATACCTTATAGCTATTGTTACGTTGTTTTCTTCGTTAGCGTATTTTAATGCTCTTTGGAATTCTGAAATTGCCTTGTCTAGGTTTCCTGTTTCAGAGGCTATTAAAGCTATTTGATATATTACTTTGATTTTAAGGGAATTATCAGGTGTGCGTTCAGCTATTTCGAATTCTTG
>JAPYWX010000175.1 GCA_028276145.1 Spirochaetota bacterium | reverse complement strand
GATAGATAGTCCCACTTTGAGGAAGTTGGGAGATAAAGATATAAACTTAATAATAGAGTATGTCAAGGATATATCAAAAATAACTAATAGGAAGCTAGGAAGTCCTGAAGCACCTCTTTTCCTTAAGTTAGTTGTGAGCCCTGATTTAAAGCTAATTAAATTTCCTGGGATTAGGTTTATAGGTATAAACGATGAAGTTTTTGAGCTACTAAGGGAAAAAGTCGATGAAAAGTTTGCTTATATAGCTTACTGTACGTTCCTTGAGGAGATGGCAAGGGTTGGAGCTGAGTATAGACCTGATATTTTCTTCTCTCTTCCTCAGCCTGATGACCTTAGGGATTTACCTCTAGAAAAGCTTAAGGAAAGGTTAAAGTATGATAAGGAAGGGATTGAGAAGAAAGTGCCCTCTGACCTTGAGGAAAGGTTAGTGTATGTTCTTAAGCAGATATCGGCTATTGCTTCTGTTAACAGTGATGTTGAGATGGGGTGTTTGCTTCAAGATATGGTTCTTGGTAATTATTCTGAGGATTCTTTCACAGGTTACTTCTACACAAGGAATATAGTAGATGGTTCGCCTCAGCTATACGGTAAGTTCTTTATGAGGAATTACTTTATAGAAGATGACAGCAAGGGGGAAGATATTGAGAAATTGGATGAACCTACGCTTAGCCAACTCAGAGACATTGCTAGAAGATTAGAAGAGAGGTATAAGGAAATAAGGTATGTGATGGTTGTTAGGGAGACTGGTAAGGTATGGGTTATTGAGCAGGATACTGTGCCTAATAGATCATCTCAGGCTGAGATAAAACTTTATCTAGACCTTATATCGAGAGGTATTATTGATGAAAAATACATGATTGATAAAATCAATCCGGGGCATCTTGTTGAGCTTCTACATAAGAGGATAGACCCTGAATGGATAAAGAAGAACAAGGTTAGGTATGTTTCGGGAGGTATAGCTGGTGCTCCTGGAGTTGCTACTGGTAGGGTGTTCTTCTCTACAGAAAGGTTGATGGAGGAGTACAACAGAGCTTTGAAGCTTAACCTTGATACAAGGCTTATTCTAGTCATGCCTGCTACTTACGCTGAGGATGTTAAGGCTATAGAGGTTGGTCAAGGTGTTTTGACTACTGAGGGTGGTTATGCTTCTCATGCTCCTGTTGTTGCTAGAGCATTAGGTAAAGTTAGTTTGGTTAATCCAAAGATTAAACTGGGTAAGAATTATTTTGAGATAGATGGAATAAGGGTGAACGAAGGTGATTACATTACCTTAGAAGTTCCATTTTATGAATCACCAAAGATTTATTTCGGTGAAGTAAAGACAATATCCCCAGATTTTGAAAAGAACGGGCTTATTGATTTCTTAAATGTTGTTGATAAGTACATAACTGATGATTTCGTTGTTAGAGCTAACGCTGACCAGCCAAATGATGCTGTACTATCTAGAAAGTTTGGTGCTAAGGGTATAGGACTTGCAAGAACTGAACACATGTTCTTCGCTAAGGAGAGATTACTTATATTCCAGGAGCTTATTATTTCTGATAGCTTGGAGAGGAGGTTAGAGATTCTTTCTAGGCTTAAGGAATTTCAGAAGAAGGATTTCATGGATTTGTTCATAGCGATGAGTGGTTATCCTGTTACGATAAGGTTGCTTGATGCACCTTTACACGAGTTTTTACCTCACAATGAAAATGAGCTTGAAGAGCTATACCAGCATTTGACTAAAAAGGGTTATGACATAACAAAGGAAAGTTTAAAGGAAATATGTGAGCTTAAGAAGGAAGTTAACCCAATGCTTGGGCATAGAGGAGTTAGGGTCGCTGTAACTTATCCTGAGATATATGAGATGCAGGCTAGGGCTATAATGGAAGCAGCTTGCGAAGTTAAAAAGAATGGATTTGACCCAATACCAGAGATAATGATACCTGTTGTGATGAATTACAAGGAGTTGAGTTATGTTTTCTATGGTAAAACAATGGAAGGAAGGAAAATAAAAGGAATAAAGGAGATATGCGAAGAGGTGATGAGTGAGTACGGTGTAGAGCTTCCTGTTAAGTATGGCTCAATGATAGAGATTCCTTCGGCTGCTTTGCATGCCGATAAAATATCTATGTTTGCTGAATTTGTTAGTTTCGGAACTAATGACCTTACGCAGACAACTTACGGGCTATCTAGGGATGATATTTCTTCGTTCTTGCCAAGCTACACAGAGATGGATATACTTGAAGAGAATCCTTTTAAGGTTTTGGGTGATGAAGTAGCAGAATTGATTACTATAGCTGTTCACAGGGGTAGGATGGTTAGACCTGATTTGAAGATAGGGCTTTGCGGTGAGCACGGTGCAGACCCAAGAAATATAAAATTCCTTAAGGAAGTAGGATTAGATTATGTTTCCGTTTCACCTTATAGTATACCGCTAGCCAAGTTGGCTATAGCTAAATTGAATATACAATCATAGAAAAGTTTTTATAGGGATGGCCTAGCCATCCCGTAGCTTTTGCTTTGGACTATGAGGACTTTTTCGTTTTGTGTAAGGTTAGCTTTTGTAGTGTTTTTTGTTATTTCCTTTCCGTTTTATCTATATTCGATTAAAGTTGAAGACATTAGTATTGTAAATTTCACAAATTTTGTTTCTCAGAATCCTTTTTTTGTGTTTGAAATGGCTTTGGGTATTGAAAACCGTGACGAGGGCATTGAAGTGGAACATGAGCATGTTATTTTTGAATTTTCTCTAGGCAGGTACAAAAAGAAATTTGTTTTAGGCGAAGATTTACTTTTTGAAAGAGTTGGAGCTAACAAAGTCAGAGTTTTTGTCCCATCTAGTGTTTCGTTAAAGTTAGGAAAAGATTATAATTTAAGGCTAAGGGTTTCGGAAGGTCATAAGGAAGTTTTTAAGAAGGATTTTGTCGTTAAAGCTAGCTCTGTTTCTAATATTCCTTACATTTTTA
>JAPYWX010000027.1 GCA_028276145.1 Spirochaetota bacterium | reverse complement strand
TAGTTCCTCCCGTCCATATTATGTTGTTGTTGCTACACATTCCCCTCACATAAAGAAAATCGTCCGCTATATCCCTACCCTCCTCAAACCAAAATAGTACTCTCGAAAACTTCCTTTTATTACCTGCATCATAAAACATTGTGTAATGGTACTTCACTCCTGTCAAAGGTTTCCTCTCCTCATTTGGCAGATACCAAGGTGGAATGTAGTTCGTCACAAACTCTATGCTCCATTCAACCCTTGCCGTAAAGTCATCACGCCTCTCACTATAAGGTTCAACACCATAAGAAATGCTCATAAAAAATGTAGCTAACACAAACAAAAAAGTTAAAAATTTTATCCTCTTCATAAAATCCCCCTAATATTCATAAGGATAGTAATAATTTGAAGCAATATTGCAAGTCAGGTGATAGTGATCTGCCTCCTCTATAACAGACCAAACCTCCATGTGAGATATTTTGTTGTAATTCGAAACTGCTTCTTGGATGTCATCAAAAGATAGGTATTTGCTAGTATCTTTATTCCCAGACCCATCATCAGAATAAGAAGATATATCTACGTTAAATCCCTCATAATCCAAATCTTCATAACTTGAACAACCATAATTCATAATAAAATCATGAAAATAATAACACCGGAAGAAAGCAAACTAATAGATTCACTTCTTCAATCCAAATTCGGCATTGATTCCCTAATCCTCATGGAAAACGCAGCAAGAGATACACTAGAACTCTTATCAAAGATAACAAATAACGAATGGAATAAATACAATTTCTTAGTATTCTCAGGCACAGGAAACAACGGAGGAGATGGAATAGCACTAGCCAGACACCTATCATCATTGACCTCTAACCTAAAAGTCTTCATCGTTGGAGACACAAGCAAAACAACAAAAGAAACACAGAAAAACCTAGAAATACTATCAAAAATATTTGAAAACATTTTCTTTATACAAGAAACAAACGAAGGTATAAAAGTTTACAACAAAGATAAAACAACAACAAAAGAGTTAAACCACATCTACGAGCACTTCAGTACCAACACAATAATAATAGATGCTTTAGTAGGTGTAGGAGTAAAAGGTGAATTAAGAAGCCCAATAAAGGAAGTAGTAGAAATAATAAACAATTTAAAAGAAAAAGGAGCAAAGGTAATATCAATAGATGTACCATCAGGACTTAACTTGAACCTAAAGAAAAGCGAAGTTCTAAAAACAACCACAGCCGTAAAAGCAGACAAAACAATAACATTCTTCTCTATCAAAGCAGGAATGTTCTTTAGAGAAATTCAAAACTTCCTAGGTGAGATTGTAGTATCAGACCTAAAAATTCCTAGAAGTGTTCTAGAATCACTCGTAGAAAGCAAGGTATTTTTACTAACTGAAGACTATTTCACTAGATACCCTGAAAAGGATATAAGCGGTGATAAAAAGAAGTATGGAAGAGCAATATTCATAGGCGGTAGCGAAAAGTACACAGGAGCCCTAATATTAGGACTTAAAGCATCAACAAAAACAGGTGTAGGCTATACCATAGCCATAACACTAGAAAAGTATGACAGCATAGTGAAATCACAATTGCCAGAAGTTATTTCTATACCTCTACCCTCACGGGATAGAGGATTCTTCTCAAAAGAAGACATAAAACACATCAAAGAAATAGTAAAGCCCGATGATGTAATAGTGTTTGGCAACGGAATGGGAACCAAAGAAGAGACAAAAGAATTCACAACCGAATTTCTAGAATCATTCAAAGAAAACATAATTGTTCTAGATGCTGACGGAATAAATAACTTGGCTTCAAATAGAGAGCTAATAAAGAACTTAAAAAACCAAGAGAAGCTAATAATCACACCACACTTGAGGGAATTTGAAAGGCTATCAGGAGAAGAAAATGCTGATGAAGACCCTTTCGGGAAAGGACTAAAATTTTGGCAGGAAACAAAAGTCAACTTAGTTCTTAAAGACAATATAATGTATTTTTATTCGCACGATGGCGAAATATGGATATCAAACATGAACAAATCAAACCTAGCCAAAGGCGGAAGCGGCGACATCCTAGCCGGACTAATCGGCGGTAATGTTGCTTTCACAAAGGACATAAAAAAAGGAGTACTACTATCCTTCTTCATGCTAGGTAAAGCATCAACTAAAGCACAAGAAAAATACCTCACCTCCTCCCCCAGCCCAGTTGACATAATAAACGAACTTTAGGTGTTTTTAACACCAAGTGTTTTTAACACTAAGTGTTTGTAACACCAAGTGTTTTTAACACTAAGTGTTTGTAACACCAAGTGTTTTTAACACTAAGTGTTTGTAACACCAAGTGCTTTTAACACCAAGTGTTTGTAACACCAAATGTTTGTAACACGAAGTGTTTACAACACAAGTGTTCTATAACACAGGTGTTTATAATATACATACTTGGCTTACTTCTGACCATTACGAATACCCAAACACAAAAGCACTGTATTTATAATACAAAGTATTCCAATTGGCTAGTAGCGTTAATGATTAATGTTAAAAGAATTCTATAGGAGAGGCGTAACGCCTCTCCTAAATGAATTTTATTTTTCTTGTTCCTGGTAAATGTTACCTCTTTTGCTAAGCAAGACAGCAATAGCAAGAGCTATCAAAGCAACCAATACAACAACCACCTTGATCCATATACTGAGATTCAATATCACTATCGGAGCAATTAGAAGTGAAACGAGGTTAACAACCTTAATCAATGGGTTGAGAGAAGGACCAGCAGTATCTTTGAATGGGTCACCAACGGTATCACCGACAACAGCAGCCTTGTGAGCATCTGTACCTTTTCCACCTAAGAATCCGTCCTCAATCTTCTTCTTAGCATTATCCCAAACACCACCAGCATTAGCCATGAAAACAGCAAGCAACTGCCCAGAGAGTATAGCACCAGCCAAGAATCCACCTAGAGCCCCAGCACCAAACAAGAAACCAACAAGTATTGGCGAGAATATAGCCAAAATTCCGGGACCAAGTAATTCTTTTTGAGCCATGGCAGTAACTATATCAACTGTCTTACCATAATCAGGCTTCTCCTTCCACTCCATTATTCCAGGTTTCTCTCTAAACTGCCTTCTAACCTCTTCTACGACCAAGAAAGCAGCTCTACCAACAGCTTTTATAGCAAAAGCTGAGAACAAGGAACAGCTCCACCAATAAGTAACCCAACAAACACATCAGGTAAATTTATCTGTATACCCAACTCAAATAATCTAGCTTCATCTATGAAGGATCTAAAAAGTGATATAGCGGCAATAACTGCAGTAGCTATTGCCAAACCTTTCGTAAGTGCCTTGGTTGTATTACCTATAGCATCCATTCTGTCAAGTACTCTACTTGCCCTTTCCTCTTTGACACCTGACATCTCAAATATACCATGAGCATTATCAGTTATCGGACCGTATGTATCCATAGCCAATATATAACCTGTAGTTGTCAATAATCCTAAACCTGTTAGAGCAATACTATAAGCGGCAAGCGAAAGATTTTCAGGGAACACAAGTATAGCAGAAATAATAGTACCTGCTATTGCCAATATACCCCAAACAGAAGATTCCATACCTACACCCATACCTGTGAGGATAACAGTTGCCGGACCTGTTTTACTTGAATAAGAAACCTCGGTAGCAGGTTTTTTATCAGGATGAGTAAAGTAATCAGTTAGCCACATTGTCACAACTGCCAAAATTATACCAATTGAAGGCGGTATCAAAAATCTAAAATCAGGCTTGCCAGTAGCAGGATCTATCAAATATAGCCAAATAACAATAGCGAAGCCAACTATTGAAAGAAAACCAGAAAGTAAGTATCCTCTCGTTATTCCTCTCATTGGGTCACTTTCATTTTCTCTCATCCTAACGCTCCAAATACCAATCATTGACGAGAAAACACCTATAGCCCTAAGAATCAATGGGAACATTATAAGCTTCAAAGCAAAGCTTGTAGCATTATCACCATACTTGGCAACAAAGCTCTGGTCAAGGAGTGTAGCAGCTGCAAGTATGATAGCAGCAACTAAAGTTACCTCGTATGATTCAAACACATCTGCAGTCATACCAGCACAATCACCAACATTATCACCGACATTATCAGCAATAGTAGCAGCGTTTCTTGGGTCATCTTCAGGTATTCCTTTTTCAACTTTACCTACCAAGTCAGCACCAACATCAGCAGCTTTGGTATATATACCACCGCCAACCCTCATAAACAGAGCAGCAAGAGCAGCACCAAAACCAAATCCCACCAAAACCTTCATAGCCTCTTCTCTAAATATCATGAATATTATGGTAGCACCCAAAAGACCGAATCCCAATGTGAACATCCCTGAAACAGCACCAGCTCTAAACGAAACCTTTAGAGAATCAGAGAAGCTCCTTGTCAAAGCAGTATAAGCTGTTCTCACATTTGCCTTGACAGCAAGCCACATTCCAACAAACCCAGCACCATACGAAGCAAAAACACCCATGAGGAACGCAATAGCTATACCCAAAGGCAACCTGATATCCCCTTTGTAAACTTGCTGATACACGAAAAACAATATCACCATCAAAGCAATGATGAACCATATCATTGTGTTGAACTGCCTCCTGAGATAAGCCATTGCACCTTCCTCTATCGCAGAGGCAACCTCTAGCATCTTCTGGTTATCAACATTAACCCTAAGCACATACCTAACGAGAAACAGACCATACAGAAGCGCAACAATAGCACTTGCAAGAACAAAGTATAATATACCCCACTCTACGGGCCCAAAAGTCGGAAGCACTATCTTACTCTCCATACAGGTAACCTCCTTTCCCGATATTATCAAACAAATAAAACAACTTTTCAACAAATATTACTACGAAAAACCTCTTTTTTCGTTTCTTCTTGAAAATACCACCTTTCCTTGAGTATAATTATATTACTGTAGTGGGCCCGTAGCTCAGTTGGGAGAGCACTACAATGGCATTGTAGGGGTCGTGGGTTCGAGTCCCATCGGGTCCACATTTCCCTACTTTATCCCAACCACCACCATCGAACTCATCAAAGTAAGGTTCCCTACCTTAACCTTACCTAAAACATGGTACATACCTGTTTTCACTAACTTCAAGTACCTATCTAATCCACTCGCATTAAGGTAAACCTTAATAAGCTTGGGTAAAAGTCCAAACTCAACAGGGTAAAATTCCAAAACTTCCCTAAATCCTACAGATTTCAGCAACTTCCTAAGCCCAACATTTGAGAAATAATGCAGATGCCCAGGAAGATAGTAATGATACCTTCCCCCATAAAACCTACTCTGAAGCCCCAATATATTGGCAGTCTGTACCAAAAATACCCCTCCTTCCCTAAGAGATTCAAAAACTTTCTTAACCGACTTCAAAGGATTATCCAAATGCTCTATAACCTCTACCATCGTAGCAATATCAAAAAAACCTTTTGGCAAATCAACATCATCCAAGTGCCCTTCAAAAACTTCTATTCCCCTTCTCCTAGCATAGTAGCTAGAATAGCTTGATATCTCAACACCATAAGGCTTTAACCCAAATTTGGAAGCTTCCAAAAGTAACCCACCAAACGAACAACCAATATCTATGATATTGCTAGGCTTAATCTTATTAAAACCCTCGTAAATCTTAATCAACTTATCTATCCTCTCTCTCCAAACAAAACTACTTCCCTTAACTCTTCTTTCATCAAGGTAAGAGTAATAAGAATTTCCAGTGTAATACTCCTTAGAATAAAAATTACTCACTTCTTCCTTACTAGGCATCGGATACCTAAACCCAACCCTACAATCAAAACACATATAAACATCAAAATTATACCTTTCCGACCTCTCAAAAAACTTTACATTATCACTACCACATATGCTGCACTTCATGATTAACTTATCGGATAAGAAAAAACATCCCAAAATTTTTTAAATTAGCAACAATTCTTTCATAATTCATCATGGTATGAACGAATTTTTAAACACACTAATAGCACTACTAATAGTAGTGGTATCCATATTTCTAATATTCAAGCTAATAAATGTGATAGCTGTCACCCTTAGAGAAAGAAAGGTAAAAAACAAGAAAGTTAACCTCCCACCTAAGCTAAGCAAAATACTAACGGACAAAGGATGTCTAGTACTATACTTCTCATCCCCAATAGCCGAAAGAGGCTCAAAGAAAATGTCAAATGTAATGAAAATAATAAACGAAGAGTTCAAAAACGTCGTTAAACTTGACATAACGAAAGACAAAAAGGAAGCAGAATTACTAAATGTAATTTCAGCACCAACAACAATAATAATAGACAAAAACAGCGTAGTTAGATACTACTTAACAGGATTCAAACCTTACCCATCAGTAAAAAGCAAGGTAGAAAGAGTAATAAATAGCTAACCTTAGCTAAACAGAATATGTAAGCGAATAAACTTCTTTAGCTAAGGATAGGTAATCCTGAGCACCTTTACTTTCTGGAGAGTAAAGAAATATAGGTTTACCATACTTAGGAGCTTCAGCCAAGGAAGGATCAAACCTTATTATAGTTGAAAACCTCCTGACACTAACAGAACCAAAATAATCACTAACATTTTTATTAATGCTTTCATCAAAGTGAGTAATTAATACTCCATCTATTTTAAGATTTTTGTTCTTCCTCTCTATTATCTTATGAAGAGTATTGAACATTTGATTAGCACCTTCCATAGACAAAAAATCATACCTTATTGGTATTATCACCTCATTAGCAGCAATAAGTGCACTCAACCCCATCATACCTATATTAGGCGGACAATCAATAATAACAAACTCAAATTCATTAATGACCTCTTCAAGAAATTTCTTAAGCAAATACTCCCCATCCTTCTTGAAGAATAAAACAGGCTCAACCTTTGACAAGTTAACATAAGAAGGCAAAAGATAAAGATTTGGCACTTCCGTACCAACTATAGCATCTCGTACTTTTGTCCTACCACTCAAAACACCAAAAACAGACCTATCAGGGGAGTTGGGTATAATCCCTAACGATATCGTGGCATTCGCTTGAGAATCAACATCTACAAGAAGAACTTTACTTCTATAAAAAATAGCAAAAGCCGAAGAAAGATTAACAGTGGTAGTCGTTTTACCAGTACCACCTTTTCTATTTGAAATAGCAATCACTCTCGTCATAACAAATCCGATAAATCTTCCATCCTTTTCTTCACAAACCTATACCTCAGGAAAATCAAAAGCAAAACAACAAAAACAAAAGCAAATCCACCAACAACATACCATAGATATTTGGTAGAAAACACATTCTCCTCGTGAACGATAACATTAGTTTTACTAACGATGTTAGTCACATTAATAACTCTCACTCGCGTAGAATACAACTTCTCACCAAGCCCCTTGATTTGAGTCAAAACCTCTTTTTCAGGATTAGTTACATTAGACTTACCATCACTACTAGCTTTAGACTTCTCAGAAGAAGATTGAATTTCAATCGCTTTGTTCAAAACAATTTTAAGAATATTCTGAATCGCTAGAACTTTTTCTATAACTCTATCAATTCTACCAACTATGTAAGCCTTCACCGCCTCAGTAGTGTACCTCCTAATACTTGTTATCAGTTCACTCTTGTCAGGTACAAATTTCAACACTTCTTCAGAATAAACCTCATAAGTACTACTTTCATTAGAAATTGCACTTATAATTCCATCAGCAAAATTTATAGCCTCATTGAGGCTAGTAATGGCATTTTCATAATCACCAGTTATAAAATAACTAACCCCCCTCTCGGCTTTTTCCCTCAAAGTCAGCAATGCATCACTTATATTGCCAACATCAACAGCATAAGAACAAACCTTAACTACTAAAATAAGTATTACAAGAAAAACAGAAAAAAGTATTCTATGTTTCATCACAGCTTACTTCGTTGGTATGCGCTCTAGAGCCTTCTTTATGTCCTGATTGTCAGGGTCTAACTTACTAGCCTCTATAAGCAACTCTCTAGCAGAAGAATAATTCTCATCATCCAAAAGCTTTATAGCTTTTTCATAAAGCTCCCTAGCCTTAGCTTTGTTGTCAGTAGAAGAACTGGTACTTGTTGAAGTAACATTAGTACTTCCTACTACCTGCTCAGTCCCACCTGAGCTTATATTAATATTCACACTTGAAGAAGAAACCTCAGAAACCCCCACTTCTTTCCTGATAGTATCTACAGAATAATTTATTTCCTGCTTTAGAACTTCCTTCATCACCTCAAATATTGCCTGTTTCAAAGCAGCCTTAACCTCATTCCTTGCAGCACTCTTTAACATCTCGTCAAAAGACTCCTTAACGCTGTCATTAATCAAAATGAATATCTCACTTCTCATCTGTCCAACTGAATTTGAGAGAACCAAAGCAATATTGTTTTTCAAAGCTTCTCTATCCATTACAGAACCACCACTAATTTGAATCTGTTGACCTTGCGCTTGAGCCTGTTGCTGAGATACCACTGTTTGAGATTCTTTCTTCTTTCCACCACCTAACTTCTCATAAAGCTTCTTAGCTTGCTCATAGTTAGGATCTATAGCTAGAGCTTTTTCTAGCTCAGCAATAGCACCCTCCGTATCACCGGCAACATAGAGAGATTTAGCAGTATCATAATGCTGTTTAGCTTCATCAGAAACAGCAAAAGCTACAAAACTAAGAGCAAAAACAATAATCACAACAAAACTTAAAAACCTTATACACCTCATAAACACCTCCTTTTAAAACCCCCTCCACTATTCCTCTAAAGACAGAATTTCTTCTATCTTCTGTAGCATAGCTTTAGCAGTGTTATTGTTAGGATTTATCTTCAGCACATTCTCAAGCTCAACTTTAGCATTCTTGTACTCTTTATTGGCAAAGTAAACCATTGCCTTAGCAAAAGCTTCATTCTCTCTAGCCTTAAGGTTCTCCTCCTTCTTCTTAGCAACCTCCGGACTAATTGACTTAGCTACGAACTTCGGAGCACCAACATTGAAACTCAGAGAACCAAAGTTATTGAACCCCAACCCATCAAAAGAACCAACATAATCAACCTTACCAAAATCAAGTCTATAAGAAACACCAACAAAAGCCACAACTTCGCTACTCACCTTCACACCACCTCTTATAATCAAATTAAGATTAGGAACATACACAGCACCTAACGAAGCCCCTACGTCCTTAAACATAAAAACTTCATTATACCTACCAGAATTAAAGAGGTCAAGTGAAATGAGCAAACTATCATCAAACAAAGAGTAAAAAGCACCAACATTAAGAGTAAGAGGTATCATTTCAGATGTACCAGTATTCCATGTCTTTGATGAGTAAACATCAAGCAAATTAACTTTAAAGCCCAAATCCTTTAGAGTACTCACAGGACTAAAAGCAACTCCAAAATCAACTCCTAAACCACTTCCCGAAATGTCATACATACTATCCGAAGAATACTTCACATTTAATCCCCAATCAAAAGGAATACCCACAAATTGAGCCAAACTACTACCTAGAGAAGCCAAAAAACCAAAACTACTACTACTGTAAGTACCCAAACTACCAGCATTTTCATCAAAAAGTTCAATTCCGTTGATACCTGAATAAACAACTGACAAACCAATACCACCCAAAAAGCTTACTCCTGTAATCCTTTCCAAGCTTAAACTAGCATTCCCATAAGCCAAAAACCTATCATAAGGCAAAATACCAATAGACACATTGAATTCAAAATTCCTAGCATAAGCAATATCAAAAGGATTCTGTAAGAGCCCCAAGCCGGCATTATCAATTCCTTTTATAACGCTAACATCGTTAGCGATAAGTCCTTTGTAAAAACTACCAAAAAGCGGATCACTTGCATAAGTATATCCAAAAGCCAAAACAACCAAAGCTAAAACAAAAATTACTCTCTTCATAAAACCACCTCCTTACTTAGCAACAAAAACTTTGTACACCTTACTAAAGGTAGCACCAGACGAAAGTGACTTAACATCAACCTTCACAAAGTAAGTACCATTAATAACAGCATTACCAAACTCATTGTTCAAGTTCCATTCTATCTCATTGAGCCCAGCATTCATAACCTCACCATTCTTAATAACCTTAACCTTATTACCGCTAGCATCGTAAACTGAAATGTATACTGTAGACATCTCATTAAGCGAGAAAGAAATCTTCAAACTACTTTTTGCAGGGTTAGGATAAATGTAAACAGATGAAACCAAATCAGAAGTAGGTGTCCTATCTTCAACAAGTGTCCAATAAGAGAAATGTAATGTCTTTGTATAAACTCTCTTATTAACCTTATCTACAGTAGAAGGCACAACTACCCATTCCTTGGTATCGTTGTTGTAGAAAGCTATTCTTAACCTATCAATGACCCTACCTTTAACATCTTCATCAGTGTAATATATGGAAATCGTAGCAGAAGAATTCAAAGCAGATGTTGATTCAATTGAATATATATCACTTATCTTAACAAGATAAGATGGGAATGACAAATTAGTGTTAAGAGTATCAACAATAACCCATGTATCCTGAACGAGAGCATTAGCAGGTATCTCAACTTTTAGTTTACCCAAAGAGATAGTGCCACCTGATGCCTTGCCAACTGAAAAAGCATTTGTAAGCCCACCGCCACCACCACTAACAGCTTCCCAAATCCAGAATTTCCCCAATGTAAGAGTATCCATTTCAACATACCCATCACCAACAACAGAAGAAGCATTAACAGCCCAATTACTACTTATTGGATCATAATAGGCAATCTTTAGGTTAGCAATAACATTGCTAGGATTCAAGAAATTAGTTGTAGCGTTAGAGAAATAAATTCTCACCTTTACAGGTCTCTGAGGTGCTAAAGTAGAATTAAACTCGTAAACATTACCCACAAACCTATAAGAATTACTCTGTGAAGATGTAGGAGTGGGATAATTAGTAATCCTTGATATCGTTACTATACTCGTATCAGCAAAAGCACCATTTGTAACAATAAGCCATGCTATATCATCAGAAGACTTATTAGTAGAAACAGCATTAGTAGGTACATAGTTAGTACCATCACCAGAAGGAGCAACAGCAACAATAGTGACTCTATTAGTCATACCTTGAATAATGTTAGTAGCGGTGATATTCGTAACATCTCTAAGTCCTGAGAAAGAGCACCCCCAAACTTTAGCACCAGCATTAGTAGGATTAATAGCCACTATAGGAATGTATATAGCACCTCCCTCACCTAGAGGATTAGAAGCACTAAAGTCAATTTCAATACTACCAGCCGTAGCAGACGGCTGAACTATATTACTTGAACTAATAATAGCACTGCTATTGAGAACAGAAATATTACTCCAAACAACATCAACATTTGAATATCCAGCAGGCACAGAAATTGTTATTTTATCAACAGCATCACCTGAATTCGTTGGATTCCTAAAAACAAACAAGTAAGTAGCGGTGGCATTAGTGTTTGTACTACCACCAATAACATCAATACCGTACGCTGGTGAATTACTAATAAAGAGATGAGGTAATAAATAAATAGTCCTATCATAAGCACCAGCAACAGAACCAACTGTCACACCATCACCAACAGTTAAATTGAGTGTATCAACTGCAGGTGTAGGTTTATTAATAACATTCGTGATAGAATAGAAGTAGTTATTGTTAACAGCACCCAGCAGCACTTATATAGTTACTCACACGCCATAAACCTGAAACTTGGTATACTCTAAAAGAAGTAGTGACAACACCAGCACCATTTGTTTGTATCGCTGTAACACCAGACGAAGAAAGATCGTAACTTGATGGGAACTCAATATAAGGATTACTAGTAGTACCCCATGCAGCAGTTTTCCACAAATTGACCCTATAGACATTATTTGAGCTACCAGCTGTATTCCACCCAATTGTTTTAGATGTGATATCATAGTATGGGAAAACATCCATATACCATCCTGCAGCAGGTGCAGCTATAACAGTAGCGACCTGAGCATTACTTATTCCGGGCCAGTCCAAAACCTTAACAAACTGCCCACTACTAGCACCCTTAGCCCAAAGCTCCCAAGGATAATTACCCGCAGCAGCAGGAAGCGTAAGCAAAGAAACAGAAATAGAAACAAAACTTCCAGGTGCTATGGATAAGTTAGTTATACTTATGTTTTTCTGAATGTTAGCAGCAATTGCTCCAGGCGTTACACTTGCCAACTGTGTACCCAAAATAATGTTAGAAACAACTATAGTAGTACCGGCAACAGTAGCATAAGCAGGAGGTATTTTAAGAAGTATTTCATTTATAGTTTCCCCTGAATCTATAGGGTTATAAAGGATGTACTCGTAAGTCGTATTAGCTATACTAACTTGCTTTATACCGCTAGCCGCAGCATTATTACCTCTAGACAAAACCACTTTACCATAAGGAATATTCCTAAAGCCTGTTGAGGAAACAACATTCAATGTTATTGATTTACCGGGATATACACCCGCACTTACAGGATTACCACTGATACCATAAGCAGTAACATACCAAGTATAACTACCAGCTGAGGAAGGATTATTAGCATTTAAAAATACATAAGCTCTAGAACCTGGCTTAAGGTAAGAAGAAAAGTTAACAACAACAGAGCCACTGACATCAGAAACAGAGCCACTCCCTTCACCCAAAACACTCAAAGAACCACTAGAAACAGAGAAACCCGAAGGTATAGATATCTCAATCTTTGATATAGGCTCACCTGAATTAGAAGGGTTTTCAACAGCAACCAAAACAGTACCACTAGAATTCACAACATCGCTACCACCAATCCTTTCAACATAGGCAAGAGGTGAAACACTAAAAGAGAATGCAAAAGATGAAATAACCAAAATAGAAACAATTGAAATCACCCAACTCCTCATAAAACACCTCCTAGGGAATGTCGGAACTTCCAACACTTAACTAGAGTATAAAAAAACCCTACATCACTTTCAAGAGTTTTGACTCTTTTGGGAAATCCAACAGGCTATGCCTGTTTTTATTTCTTTCACAATAAATCAATTTTAGAAATTCCCCAACCGCCCACCCCATTTAATGTAGAGAGGCTTTGCCTCCAAGAGGCTTCACCTCTCTACGCTCTCCAGAGTATAACAAGAGGCTATTGTCTACCTTATCCTAATAAAGGAGCGTCATTAAGCATTAAGTACTTTAAGCACTCAATTTAGAAAGGTACTATGAAGCACTCACCCTACTTACTTGAAAAGAGACTTCGTTTCTCTTCACTCTCTAGAATATTCAAATAAGAAGGTGCTATGAAGCACCCACCCTATTGATGAAGAGAGGCATAGCCTGTTTAGCAAGCCTGTAAAATTTATCGATAATTGATTATATTAATTGTGTGAGTATCGAAACAGAAGAATTAAAGAAAAAAATATTAGAACTCGTGAGAGAAGATGAAGACTTCGCAATGGAACTCAACAGAACCATCCTCAGACTATACTCCGATAAACTCCTAACAAAAACCTACCTAGACGAAGCTCTAGCAAAACAATCAAAAGACTTCGACGAAAAGTTAGAAAAACTATCAAAAGACTTCGACGAAAAGCTTGCAAAACAGTCAAAAGAATTCGATGAAAAACTAATAAAACTGAGAGAAGAATTATCAAGAGAGTTCGACGAAAAACTAGCAAGACAGTCAAGAGACTTCGACGAAAAACTAGCAAAACAATCAAAAGAATTCGATGAAAAATTTAATAAATGGGCAGACAACATCATCGAAAGAATAACAAACAAGATAAACGCCATAGGTGGAAGATGGGGAATAGATGCAGAAAACGCTGTAAGAAAATTCGCTGAAAAAATAGTATCAGACTGGGGCGGAAATGTAAAAAAAATGGAATAAAAAGGTGGAAATTAAGTTAGGCGATAAAGTCATTCACAAAGAGTACGAAATAGATATAGTCGTAAAAGATGGCAAAGAACTCTTATAAC
>JAPYWX010000174.1 GCA_028276145.1 Spirochaetota bacterium | reverse complement strand
TCGTAGTAATAAACAGTAACCGTATTTGTCTTTATCTCTAATGTGCCAGGTATAAACCAAGACCAAAAGTTGTTCACAGAATCAACAGGTGTACTAATACCACAAGATGAAACAAATACGACCAAACCTAAAAGTACCAACAAAACAAACTTTTTCATCATAAATTCCTCCTAAAATTTTATTCTTGGCACAACACTAAAAGCGACAGGTGTAAGATTATTCAGTAGGCTTATACCTAGTGAAAATTCAGCAACTACACTAAAATTATTCTTTGGAAGCACAACAAGACCCAATGAATTAATAGACACCAAGCCCATGAGTGGTTCATAACTTCTTGAAGAATATAAATACCCCGAATCCATAATTACCGGCTCTGGATAGTACTTATCGTAATTAGCCATGAAAGTAAACCTTAACTTAGAAGAAAGGTAAACAGATAAAAAGTCTGAAATCATCACATCTCCACCTACAGCAATTCCGGAAACTATAGGTATACCTGTAAGGTATCCTCCATCTGGTAAGTAATAAGGAAACGGACTCCAAGACCACCCCAATTCAAAATCAACTGAAGATGCAAACGTAGAAGTTCTATCGCCTAAGAATTGCCACTTAACATCCATTATCACCCCAAAAATCTGCCAAATCCTCAAACCAGCATCAACTCCATTCTCAACCCCATACCTCAACATAATATCTGGGTAAATAACGAAAGAATTGTGATAACCATTATAAATATCAGCTACTCTCACTGCCGACAGAGTACTACCAATGTTCAATTCAGTTTTATTCTTCTCAACCACCCTAACAGGCTGAACAACGGCAGGATTACAACCTACCAAAGTTAAAATAGATAAAATTACTAAACTCAATAACCCCCTCTTCATAACCCCTCCTAATCCCTATTTTTTATGAAAAACTGAAAGATGTCAATAAAAAAGTGCTTCACAGCATGTGCTTTATAGCACTCATTACATAATTTTTTTAGCAAATGCTTTAATATGCTTAAAGTACATATTGCTATTTAGCACATTAATATCAGTAGCCCAACCCGCCTACCTCAATTAACTGTAGAGAGGCAGAGCATCTCTACACTTTCCAAATGTTTAATAAAATAGTGCTATTAAGCACCCCACTTTATTTAATTGTAGAAAAATTTTACCTTTCTTCAATACAATGTTAATAAGAAGTGCTATAAGCACAAAGTGCTATTTAGCACAAGGTGCTATAAGCACACAAATTCAATTAGAATAATATATACGATGTTCAAGGACATAGTAAGGATAAAGGTAATAGCTGGTAAAGGTGGTAATGGGTGTGTATCATTTAGAAGAGAGAAGTATGTTCCCAAAGGGGGACCTGATGGTGGCGATGGTGGTAAAGGTGGAGACTGTATAATAGTTGTAAATCCTCATCTTTCAACTCTTTCACACATAACCGATGGACAAGTGTTCAAAGCTCAAAACGGAGAAGATGGCAAAGGCAAGAAGATGCACGGAGCAGACGGAAAAGATGTAATAATAGAAGTTCCAAAAGGAACAATAGTGATTGATGCTGAAACAAACAAAGTAATATGTGATACAGCTCAAGTTGATAGGTTTGTTGTAGCAAGGGGAGGGAAGGGAGGACTAGGCAACTGGCACTTTAGAAGCCCAACAAACCAAGCCCCAACATATGCAACAAAAGGTGAGCCCGGAGAAGTAAAGGAACTAATCCTAGACCTTAGAATAATTGCTGATGTAGGACTTGTAGGATTCCCAAATGTAGGTAAGTCTTCAATAATAAGCAAACTCACAAGAGCAACACCAAAGATAGCTGATTACCCATTCACAACCAAAGAACCCGTCCTAGGAGTGATAGGATATAAAGACAAAAGAATAATCATAGCAGATATACCCGGGATAATCGAAAACGCTAGCAAAGGAGCAGGACTAGGGTTAGAATTCCTAAAACACATAGAGAGAACCAAATTCCTAATTCTCGTTCTGGAAATAGTGAACAACCCAATAAACCAAGCTAAAATACTTCTCAAAGAACTCAAGAAATACAACAAAGAATTACTAAAAAGAATAAGAATAGTTGTATTCAACAAGATTGATCTACTATCTAGTGAAGAAGAAATCAACAAAGAGGAACTAGAAAAAGAGTTGGCAAAACTCATAAAGCCAAAACCTAAATTTTTCTATGTATCGGCTCTACTAGGCATAAACATTGATGAGCTTAAAGAGGGAATAATAGAAATTATGGAACAAGGTAATTAATTATTCTACAGGCGGGCATAGCCCGCCTCAATAATAATTAGTATTCTATTGTAAATTCTCTGAAATCACAAAAACTGACTTCTGATTTCTCCACAATTCTGACATTCTCAACAAAAGCCAAAGATGGACCTCTACTAAGTGACTCAAGAAAAACTTTCATTTTTTCCTCTGGACCACAAGCAACAACCTCAACCCTGCCATCATAAGTATTCCTAACCCACCCAACTATACCAAGCCTCTTTGCCTCTCTATAAGCAAAATACCTAAACCCAACACCCTGCACCCTACCTTCAATAAAAGCGTGTACCCTCAACATATCGAATAATGATAGTGAAAAAAATTATGAAATTACAAAATTTAGCATTAATGAACAAACCTAAAAACTGTAATCAAAACAGTCAAAACCGTAAACCCCACCCCTATAAGCCACGTAAGAAGATTAAATTTCTTGTTCATATCCTCAAATCTCTTATTCATATCCTCAAACCTTTTGTCAGAGTAATGTATAATTTCCTCAAGCCTCCTATTCATATCCTCAAATCGCTTATCCGAATAATGCAATAATTCCTCAAACCTCTTATCTGTGTATTCCTTTTGCTCTTGAAACCTCTTATCTGCATACTGCATCAACTCCTCAAACCTCTTATCTGTATACTCCCTCTGCTCCTCAAACCTTCTGTTAATCTCTTCAAACCGCTTATCTGAATATTGCATTAACTCTTCAAACCTCT
>JAPYWX010000173.1 GCA_028276145.1 Spirochaetota bacterium | reverse complement strand
GCCTTATGTTTTGGGATTTGTTGAATTCTGCTTGGTTTTACTGGTAGTGTGGGGATACTCCAAGTTTAGAGGGATTAAGTTGTTTAATGCTATTGGTGGGGCTGATGTAAAAGTTTTTTTGGGGTTGTCTATCAATTCTGGGGTTTTCGTTTTTAACTTTGCGATTCTGATTTCCTCGTTTCTGGGAATTGCCTTCGGTGTGATTTTTAAAAAAAGGAGGATTCCGTTGTTTCCTTTCTTATTTTTTGGTTATTTACTCGCTGTTACCTTTCTTTTTCTGGAAGAAAGGTTTTAATTTTTCCCTGAGTAGTTCTAAAGCTCTTGCGTGTAGTTGTGATACTCTTGATTCGGTTACATTCAATATTGCACCTATTTCTTTTAGTGTCAGTTCTTCGTGGTAGTAAAGCATTATGACTTGTAATTCTTTTTCGGGTAGTTCTTTTATTGCCTCTTTTATCTTTTCTATTATTTCGTTCTTTATTGCTAATGTTTCCGGGTTAGCGTCTTCGTATGGTACTTCTAGGACGTCTTCCAGTGTTATTGAGTTTTCTGAGGATGAGGAGTCAGGGAAGATGACATTATCTAGTGAGCTTATGTAATTCTTTGCGTTTTGGAGTTTCAGAGCATTTTCTTTTAACTCTTCTAATGAGAAACCTAACCTTTCGGCTATCATTTCTTCTGTTGGTTTCTCGCCAAGTTCGTACTGAAGCTCTGATACAGCCTTTTGGTATTCCTTTTCTATTTGTCTCACTGAGCGCGGTATCCAGTCCATCTCTCTAAGTTTGTCGTATATTGATCCTCTTATTCTTATTATTGCATAGGTTTTGAATTTTACTCCTCTGTCTGGGTCAAACCTATCAATAGCATCTATTAATCCTTCTATACCCCAACCTATGAGGTCATCATAGTCGGATTGGTCATTGACATAGATGTTCATGTTTGAAACTACGTATCTGACTAAGGGAGCATACTTTTCTATGAAGAAGTTTCTAATTTTTATGTCTTTGGTTTTTTTGTACTCTCTCCACTTTCTTTCTTCTTCTTCAGGGTCTAACTCATATTTTGAAAGGTCTATATTAGGTCCCCTCACACATCCCTCGCTCTGTGATTAATTATTTTAATAAATCTACTGTTTATTCAAATTTTTTTATCTTATTTTTAGACTTGCTAATGCTATCATGGCGAAAGTTATACCCATTATCCAAAACCTTATGAGTACTTGGGTTTCACTCCATCCGCTTAGCTCAAAGTGGTGATGTAGTGGTGCCATTTTGAATATCCTTTTCCCTTTTGTTATTTTGAAATATATTATTTGTAATGCAACGGAAAGCGTTTCTAAGACGAATACTAATCCTACTATAACGAGAAGTAACTCTTGTTTTACGAGTATTGCCATTGCTCCTAATGTGGCACCTAGTGATAAAGCTCCTGTATCACCCATGAATATCTGAGCAGGGTGAGCGTTGTACCATAGGAAGCCCCCAAGAGCACCTACTATACTACCTGCAATTATTGTTATTTCTCCCACCTTATCTATGTAAGGTATGAGTAGATAGTTTGCTATTATTATGTTTCCTGCGAGGTAAGCAAATACACCGTATACGGCAAATGCTATGCTAGATAGACCTGTTGCTAAGCCATCTATCCCGTCTGTTAAGTTAACTCCGTTTGATGCTCCTGATATTACCAAAATGTAGAATATAAACATTATGAGTGGTGGTAGGGTTAATACTAATTCGTTTGTGTAAGGGACATATATTTTTGTAAAGTGCTCTTTAAATCCAGGAAGGAAGTATATTCCTATTATGAAGATTAGAGAGAAGGCGAACTGAAGTGAGTATTTTTGTATCATTGATAATCCATTATGACTTTTTCTTATCTTTTTTAGATAATCATCCAGGAATCCTATGAATGCAAATGATAACATCACAAATAGTGTTAGAGGTACGTACAAGTTATTGAATCTACACCATAGTAATGAGGATAGTGCTGCTACGGGAATAAATAGTGCACCTCCCATTGTTGGGGTACCTTGCTTCGAGAGGTGTGATGATGGTCCAAATTCCCTTTCATTCTGCCTGAATTGCTTTTCTTTCATGAACTTTATGAAATATGGCATTAGTATGAGAACTAAAAGAAAAGAGGTAAACATCGCTCCTAGAGTCCTAAAGGTTATGTACCTGAAGAGGTTGAATCCAAAGAAAAATTCTTTCAGAGGGAAAAATATTTCATACAGCATGTTGTCCACCTTTTGCCATTTCTACGGCTTTTAGCACCGCCTTGGCTTTATTTATTGTTTCGTTGTATTCACTTTCAGGGATTGAGTCGTATACTATTCCTGCTCCTGCTTGTACATAAGCTTTGTTGCCTTTTGCTATCATTGTTCTTAATGTTATTGCTGAGTCCATGTTGCCATTATAGGAGAAATATGTTATTACTCCTGCGTATGGTCCTCTTCGTATATTCTCAAGTTCGTCAATTATTTCCATTGCCCTTACTTTCGGTGCTCCTGATACTGTACCTGCTGGGAATACAGATTTCATAACATCTACGCTTTTTGCTCCTTCTTTGAGCTCTCCCGTAACATCTGAAACAATGTGCATAACATGAGAATACTTTTCTATTACCATGTATTCGTTAACTTTAACACTTCCGTATTTTGATACTCTACCCAAGTCATTTCTTGCCAAATCTACTAGCATTATGTGTTCTGCTAGCTCTTTTTCATCCGAGAGTAGCTCTTTTTCTAGTACTTTATCTTCGTTTGGTGTTTTGCCTCTTGGCCTCGTTCCTGCTATTGGTCTAGTTTCTATTATTCCATCCCACACCTTAACTAACATTTCAGGAGATGAACCTGCAATGTATATATCACCAAAGTTGAGGAAAAACATATAAGGTGAAGGATTTATCATCCTTAGGTTTCTATAAACATTAAAGGGGTCAATATCCAGTTTAAAGCTTAGCCTTTGAGATAGGACTACTTGGAATATATCC
>JAPYWX010000026.1 GCA_028276145.1 Spirochaetota bacterium | reverse complement strand
CACCTTCGTAATTTTATAAAAGTTCTATTCAGCACCAACTCTATTTGTGCTTAAAGCACGTTATTATAGAGAGGCTTCATCTCTTTAACTCTTCAGAATATGTAAATAAGAAGGTGCTACAAGAACGCAGTGCTTAAAGCACAAATTACTTTTAGTAGCCCCACCTGCTCTATTTGATATAGAGAGGTTTCACCTCTTTACATTCTCCAATTAATAAGAGAGTGCTATTTAGCACAAGGTGCTATTTAGCACGATGTGCTATTTAGCACATCTTGAAATTTTAAGAGAGGCTAACATATCTCTTAACCCTGATAAAGGAAGTACTTCAAATACAAAGTGCTATTTACATTAATTGCTAATTAGCACAAATTAGCACATCAATTTTAGTAGTCCCACCCGCCCACCCTAGTTATCTGAAGAGATGCTATCGCATCTCTTCACTCTAGTTAAGAATATTTAATAAAGAGGCTATCGCCTCCCTTAACCCTAATAGAGAAGCGCTTTTAGCACAAGTGCTTTTAGCACAAAGTACTTTAAGCACCTAGTGCCATAAGCACCTAATTAATAAAATGCTATGAAGCACACCACACATCCTAACTAATCAATAAAGAAGTGCTATTAAGCACCTTACCCATTTTTATCAGAGAGGCTAAACCTCTAAGAGGTTAAACCTCTACACATAATTATCTAATCTTACTCTCTGCTAGAGACTTAACTTTCAGTATCAAGGAAATGTCGTAAATAATTTTAGATACTTTCCTACCAACTGAATCCTTGACAAGGTCAACAGAAACCATATTTCTCAAAGGATTACCGAAAGTATCAAGAACGATGAGCACTTCTGGCATCATATCGTAATCAGAATGTAACCTAAGAACTATTCCTATCTCACCTGTTGAAAGCTGAACAACAGAATTTTCAGACAAAGGAGATTGAATTTTGTAAACTTTAGATACTTCTACAGCAAACCTAAGAGCTACCTCAGGGTCAAACTTAGTACCAGCTTCCTTGAGTATCTCCTCAATCGCAACTCTAATTGGTAATGGAGGTCTATATGGCCTCTCTGTAGTCATAGCATCAAAAGCATCACATATTGAAGCTATCTTTACGTATACATCTATTTTATCTCCTGTAACACCCAAAGGATACCCTCTACCATCAACCCTCTCATGATGCATAAGAACTATCCTTTTAGCTATGTCATCAATCTCTGTAGAATCCTTTATCAACTGATACCCTATTACTGGGTGCTTTCGGATACTATCTACTTCTATAGGCGTAAGAGGCTCTTTTTTGTTAAGAACCGAGGAAGGAATCTTAATCTTGCCTATATCCATCAAAAGACTCCCAACACCTATAGAAGAGACTCTGTCCGAAGTAAAGCCAAACTTCGTAGCTACCAATGTAGCAAGCAAACTACAGTTTACTGCATGAACATAAGAGTACTCATCATGGCTCTTCAGGTCAAGCAAATTAATTGTCTTACCAATACCTATTCTTATTTCCTTAGCAACATCATTTATAGACTCCTTAGCTTTATCTAATCTAGGAATAGAATTATTAGTAATATCCCAAACAACATTAGCGAAACTGTTATAAACCTTTCTTTGAGTTTCCTCAGAAATCATTGGGTCACTAACCTGGCTCTTACTAGCCGCTGTCTCTATTGAAATAGGTCTATATGTAAGCTCAGTTATACCTAAACTCTTTAATCTGTCAATGAATTCCTGCTTTATAGGCACTCTAGCGGGCCAAAGGAAGCTACCCTTCATGTCATAAAGAGGTCCACTCAAAACCATCCCATCCCTAAGGTAATCAACCGTTATTACCTGGCTAGTATCAAAGCTGCCAATCATATTACTTCTCTCTGAAGTCTATTATAGAACTAACCTAAAAACATTTCAACAAAACTAGACTTTCTTTTCCATGAAAAAAATTATTTTGAAGTTGTATCGTAAACATCAAAGTAGTTAATCATCACAAAGGATTATTAATTCTTCAAAATTTACCTTAAGCCTACCTATCACCAGAAAGTGCTCTAAGGTAGTTACCCAACTCTACGATTTTATCTCGTATCAAATCTCTTATCTTTTTTATTTCCTCAAGTTCTTTATCTTTCGGGTCAGGTATATTCCAATCAATAGTCCCTCTCGAAGGGTAATAAGGGCAAGTATCACCACACCCCATATTAACAACAAAATCAAAAATCATCCCTTTAGGCAAATCACCAAACCCTTTAGGCTTCTTATCAGAAATATCAATACCTACCTCTTTCATAGCCTCAACAACTAAAGGGTTCACCTCATTAGCCGGTCTAGAACCTGCACTATAAGGCTCAACAATATCATTTAAAATCTCCCTAGCGAAAGCTTCAGCCATCTGACTTCTACCGGCATTCTGAACACAAAGAAACAAAATCTTATACTTCTTCTCCATATCCTAAATTCTAAACAAAAACTGACAAGTTTTTCCTAGGAATTTGTAAAGAATTCGTAAAGTTTAAAATAAACCTAAGAGAGGCAAAGCCTCTCTTAAAAGAAAATGGAAAAAACCGAACTTCTACATTCAAAATGACCTAAGGGCTATGATAGATTTACACATGCACACCTTTTTGAGCGATGGGGAACTATCCCCAAACGAGCTAGTCCAAAGAGCTAGAAAAATTGGATACTCAGCAATGGCAATAACAGACCATGTTGACATATCAAATGTTGAGATAGTAGTAAAGGAAATAGTTAAGTTCTGCGAAGAAGCAAAAAACTACTATACTGACATAATAGTTTTGCCGGGAGTTGAGATAACCCATGTACCACCTCACCACATAAACGAGATTGCCGAGTTTGCCAAAAAACTAGGGACGAAAATCGTAGTCGTTCACGGCGAAACGATCGTCGAGCCAGTTGAGCTAGGAACAAACAGAGAAGCGATAAAAAGCAAGTATGTTGATATACTGGCACATCCAGGGCTTATATCAGAAGAAGACGTAATCCTAGCTAATGAAAACCAAAAATACCTTGAAATTACAGCGAGGAAAGGGCATTCAATAACAAACGGACATGTTGCCAAACTGTGTAAGAAGCACAACGTAAAAATGGTAATAAACACAGACACCCACTCACCAGAAAACCTAATCACTGACGAAACAGCCAGGAAAATACTTAAAGGTGCCGGCTTGGACGACTCAGACATCATAACAGTCTTTCAGAACTCCCTAGAAATAATAAAGAAATACAACTCTTAGAACACCACAAAACCAAAGAAAATTTTCATCTTTCTTCAATAGTGCTCAATAGCACCTTTCTAATTAAGTGCTTTAAGTGCTTTAAGCACTTTAAGCACTTTTTGTTTAAATTTCTTTAAGGATGTAGAGAGGTATAAACCCCTTCAAAAAATGAGGTGAAACCTCTCAACAATTAAATACGGTGGACTACTAATAGAAATGTGCTAATTAGCACCTTTCTAATTAGGTTCTATAAGCACCTAATCAAATTGAAATTAATCAGCAGGTGAATTAATAATTTTCTTTCATTCTTATCTTTGGGGTTAAAAGTATGGTAAAGGGAATCAATGTTGAAAATTTAAATCTTTCTGAAGAGGCAAAAAGGAATCTGAGTGTATGGCTAAACTTTGGTGAGGATGTAAAAGAGGAAATACAAAGGTTACTGGACGAAGGCAATATAAAAGAACTAGAGGATAGATTCTATAAAAAACTAGAGTTTGGCACCGGCGGAATGCGCGGCAAAATGGCAATAGGCACAAACAGAATGAACAAGTACACCGTCATGTTTGCTACACAAGGACTCGTCAACTATGTTAAAAGTGTCAAACCTAACAAAAAGCTCTCTTGTTTCATAGGGTATGACACAAGGAAAAATTCCTACGACTTCGCAATAGAAGCGGCTAAAGTATTGATTGCTAACGATATTGATGTTTACATCTTGAAATTACCGATGCCTACTCCGTTCTCTTCTTTTGGTATCAGATACTACAAAACAGATTTCGGAATAATCCTGACAGCATCACACAACCCACCGGAGTACAACGGATACAAAGTTTACTGGGATGACGGAGCACAAGTTGTAGCACCACATGACAAAGCAATAATTGACGAAGTGTACAAAATAGACGATACCTCAAAAGTAAAAACAATATCAAATAATGAACTAATAAATTCAACAAAGTTACACTACGTTTTGGAAGAATTAAAAGAAGCATACCTAAGGGTAATGAAAGTCAACTTAAGCGAAATCTACGATGTTGATGACACTTCATATAGAAATAACATTAAAATAGTTTACACACCTCTACATGGAACATCAATAAACCTAACACCTGATGCCTTAAGGTACATAGGATTTGAAAACATATACTTAGTTGAAGAAGAAACTACAACTGACGGTACATTCAGTGTAGTTCCTTCTCCTAATCCAGAGGATGATAATTCATTCAAAAACAGCATAGAACTAGCTAAGAAAGTTGGTGCTGATGTATTCTTTGCTTCTGACCCTGACGCTGATAGGGTAAGAGCAGGAATAAACATAAACGGTGAAATAACTCTCTTTTCTGGCAACCAA
Organism: Spirochaetota bacterium; assembly: GCA_028276145.1. Lineage (GTDB taxonomy): Bacteria > Spirochaetota > Brevinematia > DTOW01 > DTOW01 > JAPYWX01. Next base: position 9,514 of record JAPYWX010000026.1, on the reverse strand, counting down.
CTTTCTTCAATGATGCTAAACTGGATATTATCTAATCTTCTCAGAAGAGGAAGGTTACCCGAAAATGGCTTTGTTGTAACAACGATAGTAACAACAGATTTAATTCAAAAAATCGCCCAAAACTACGGAGTTGAAACATACCTTACACTAACTGGCTTCAAGTACATTGGTGAGAAAATAAGAGAATTTGAAGGTAAGAAAAGGTTCGTATTCGGATGCGAAGAGAGTATAGGCTACCTCTACGGAACAGATGTAAGAGACAAGGACTCAGTAATATCAACATGTATAATAAGCCTGATGGTGGAAGACCTAAAAAAGAGAGGCTTAACACTTAAAGATTATCTCTACGAGATATACAAAATGTACGGAGTACATATCGAAAAACTAGAATCAATAGAACTTGAAGGAATAGAAGGACTCAAAAAAATGAACGAAATAGTCAATAAACTGAGGAAAGAAAAACTACCAGAATTCAATGGACTCAAACCCTTAACAAGAATAGACATTAAAAACAGGACAATAGAAGATTTCACCACAGGTGAAATTAAGGAATATGCTACCGATTTACCAAAGTCCGATGTCATAATCATAAATCTAGAAGGACAAAACAAATTTATAGTGAGGCCATCAGGAACAGAACCAAAGTTAAAAATATACTTCTTCAGTAAGTTCGACAACGATATAACGAGAATTGAAGAGTACAAAAAAGAAGCAGAAAAACTAGTAGAGAGTGTCAAAAGCTACATACTAAGCTAATATGCCAGTTTTCCTAAAGAAAATAGAACTCTTCGGCTTCAAATCATTTGCTGACAGGACAAAAGTAGAATTCGTTTCTACAATTACAGGTATTGTTGGTCCAAACGGCAGCGGTAAAAGCAACATAATTGACGCAATAAGGTGGTGTCTCGGAGAAAATAGCCCAAAAACCCTAAGAAGCTCAGGCTTCGAAGATATACTCTTCTCAGGCTCACAGTACAGACAACCCCTAAGCGTAGCCGAAGTTTCATTACTCTTTGATAACTCAACCAGAATACTACCTATACCACTGGATGAAGTAGAGATAACAAAAAGATACTATAGGTCAGGTGAAACAAAAACACTTCTCAACAGAAACTAGAGTCAAGGATGTTATCAATCTCTTTCTAGGCACAGGCTTCGGCAAAGAAGGATACTCAATAATTGGACAAGACGAAGTCGATAAACTCGTGGTAGGTGACCCATCCGAAAAAAGAAACTACATTGACGAACTACTAGGAATATCAAAAGCAAAATTCAAAAAAGGAGAAGCTGAAAAAAGACTAAAAGAAATAATTTTTGACCTAGAGAAAATTCTTATTTCTCTCGAACAAACCGAAAGAGAATACTTCAAACTCAAGGAGCAGTCAGAAAAAGCAAAAAAATACAAAGAACTTCAAAACCAAATTGAACTATACGAAAAGGCTATCAATAGGTTCAACCTAGAAAAATACAAACAAAAGCTAAACACTCTAGAAAAAGAAAAAAGCAAAGCAATAGATGAAATTGAAGAAATACTAAAGAAAATTGGTGAAATTGAATCAAAAATAAAAGATGTTGATAACGAACTTCAAACATACTCGGCAATACTGGAAGAAAAAAGAAGGAAACTAGGCGAAGTTGAAAAGAACATTAGTGAAAAGGAAGTAGAAAAAAGAGAAATACTCTCAAAAGTAGAGCTAAGTAACCGCCTCATAGATTCATTAGAAAAAGAAAAAGATAATCTAGAGACAAGGAAAAAAATTCTCTTAGAAGAAAGAGAGGTTATCTCCTCAAAACTCTCAAAAATCCTTGAAATCATACCAGAAATATCCCAAAAAGCATCAAATCTAGAAGAAGAAATAAAAAGGTTAAGTAAAGAACTAACTCTAAACGAAGAGGAAAGAGCAAAAATCTACGAATTGGTAAACTTCTGTAACAAAACACTCAAGGACCTAGAAATCACTGAAAACGAAATTAGTAGTAGCTTAGCAAGGGAAACAGAAATAGAAACAGAAATATCTTCCTTAACTGATAAAATTTCTGATCTCAAAAGTAACCTCTCAGACATTGAAATTCAAAAGGAAGATAAAACCATCAAAATTGAAAACCTGAGAGAGCAAAGAGAAGAACTAAAAGAACAGATAACCCAACTCAAAAAGTACATAGCTACCTCTAGTGATGTAATAAAAGAAACCCAAAACATGATTAAAGAACTCACCACCGAGTCACAAAAGCTATTCGATGAGTTTTCAAAAGAAATCGGAAGGAATGCACTAATCGTAGGTGACTTCATAAAAAGAGCTAAGGAAATCTCCAAACTCATAATAAACAAGTGTGAACTAATAGCAAACTCCCCAGAACCAGCAAAAATAGCAGAGGAAATAAAAGATTCAGCTAACGAGCTATTAAATAGTCTATCTCTACTTCCATCATCCATAAGCAGCGATTTCTTCACAAAAAGAGAAAAAATAGACAAAGAAATATCATCACTAAGGTCCAAATTAGAAACTTTAGTTGAAGAAGTAGAAAGCCAAAAAAATCACCTCTCAGAACTAACCGAAAAACTGAACATAATTGAAAAAAATATCTTCTCACTAGAAAGAGAACTCTCTTTCTTAGAAAGAGAATTCAAAACTCTGGAACAAAACATCATTTCCTATGAAGAAGAACTAAACTACAAATACGACGAACTAGAAAAACTAAAAACAAAAAGAACTAACCTAATTAAAAAAAGAACAGAAATAGTCACAAAAACCATAGAAACCCTAAGTGCTTACAGCACTAGTGCTTATAGCACCAGTACTTACAGCACCCCCTCCTACAACGCTGACATCTTAAAAACACTAAAGGCAGACGATGAAGAATTTTTTAAGCTAAGAAAAGTTATTGAAGAAATTCTAAAAAATTTAGACTTCAACATAATCAATAATTCAATAAACCAACTCAAGCATCAGATTAGCCAAAGACAAGCAGAGTTCAACCAGATTCAAAACTCTCTAACAAAGGCACAAACTGAGAAAGAAAACATTTCAAACAGGCTAGATAACATAGAAAAGGAAGTAAAAGAAATAAATAACCGAATAAGCAAAATAGAAAGTGAGGTAAAGGAGCACAGAGAGAATATAGAAAAGCTAAAGCTTTTACTTCCATCTAAAGAGGAAGAAATCTCTAAACTCAAAAACTCAAAAGATGAACTACTCAAGGAAATAGGCGAATACTCTGTCAAAGTCAGAGAACTAAACGAAGTTTTCAAAAACTACATAAAAGAACTTAACACACTAAAGGACGAAGAAATAAACAAAAACAAAGTTCTACATGAGTTAATCGGTAAAATAGAAATCACCAACAATCAGATAGAGAAACTAAAAAACAGCATCTTCGAAAAGTATGGCTCAAACATTGAAACCATTGAACTACCGAAAGACTTTGAGCCAAACGAATATCACAGAAGACTAGAAAACCTCAAGAGGGAAATAAACAATTTGGTAAATGTTAACTTCTCCGCAATTGACGAGCTACCAGAAGTAGAAGAAAGATACAAGTTTTTGAAATTCAACTATGATGACCTTCTACAAAGCAAAGAAAAACTAGAAGGCGTAATATCTGACATAAACAAAGAAATAGAAACGATAATTTCTTCTTCCATACAAAAGGTAGAGGAAGTCATAACTACCGTATTCAAAGAGGTTTTCGGTGGCGGAGGAGTAAAGATAGAGCTAGACAATAACGATTTAGTCGAGGGAGGAATAGAATTCATAGTAAACATACCAGGCAAAAAGATAAAAAACATACTTCTACTGTCAGGTGGCGAAAAGGCTCTAGTAAGTATAATTCTGATTTTCTCAGCACTTATGATAAAAAATACACCTCTTGTCATACTTGATGAAGTGGATGCACCTTTGGATGACGAAAACAACGAAAGGTTCAAAAGACTAATAAAAGCTTTTGAAAGTAAAACACAGTTCATAATAATATCTCACAACAAATCAACCTTGGACATATGTAACACTATATACGGTGTGACAATGGAAGAAAAAGGAGTTTCAAAAGTTGTATCATACCAATTAAAAAACGCCGAAGTTCTATTCTAATCGAAGTGCTTCTTATACACCTCAACTATACCACTTATGAACTTGTCAAACGAATAATAATCAAGATACTTGCTTAGTAACCTTTTCTTCTGCTCTCTCAGAGCACTGTTGTTTATAAATAACTCAATTTTTGATGCTAGTTCACTGGGAGAATGCGGGTCAAAAAACACATCTTCATCAGCATCAAAGAACAACTCCTTACTAACTGGTATATTAGACACTAAAGGCAAAGTACCAAACTGCAAACTTTCAAACGGCACAAACCCAAACCCCTCATAAAGAGAAGGAGAAACCGTCAAAATAGCATTCCTGTAAAGAAAAGAAAGGTAACTATGAGGTATATTTTCTAGCAAAAGTACCCTTTCCCTGATTTGAGAGGTCTCGACTATCTTGTCCAAGTAATCATATTTTTCAAATTTCTTCCCTACTATCACTAACCCTAATTCTGGATACTTATCCTTGAGGATCTCTAAAGATCTTAGAACTACACCAAAATTCTTGTGAGGCTTTCTATTCCCAACACACAAAACATAAATCTCAAAAGGCTTTGTATAATTCTCTTCACTTTCATTATCTCTATTACTAATCTTCGGTACAGGATTATGTACAACGAAAACTTTGTTTTCGTTAACTTTACAAAAGTTAAGCAACTCATTTTTCACAAAATTTGACACACATATTACTGCCTTCGCATTTCTAACGGCATTTTCCAAAACCATTTTACCCACAGCCTGCTTCACTTTACTTGAATAACCAAACCTGAACTGTATTAAGTCATGCACAGTTACAACATAAGGCATAACAGAAAAAAACGATTTACTGTAGTTTAGATAATGTACAAAATCAAAACTATCCTTATTCCTAAGCTCCATAAAAAATGTATCTACCTGCTCCCTAAGAGAGTATATAGAATCCGATAAACTTATAACCTTTACATCACCACCAAAAAACTTCCTTATGTCTTCTGGTTTACCCGCTAAAGCAATATCTAATGGCAATTCTTTATAATCTAGAAGGCCATTAACCAAGTTTCTCGTATAAGTGCCAATTCCTGTTCTAGCAACATTCCTAGCATCAATTATTACTTTCATTTGAGTTCCTCTTCCTTCACTGGCCTCACAATGAATATTTTTGTCTCCTCAGAGAGTTTTATTGTCTCACCATCATCTATTTTTGTTCCAAATTCGTCGTACACAACTTTAACCACAGGTCTGAAAGGTGATATAGGGTCAGAAGATATCACTTTAGCTATTGCTCTAGTATTAAGCATCACATAAGAGCCAACAGGATACACCGACATCATCCTGAGGAAAACCTTAAGTATGTCAGGGTCAAATTTCGTACTACCTTCTGTGAGTATTGCTCTCATAGCCTCAAATGACATCATTCTATCTCTGTATACTCTCTTTCTTGTCATTGCCTCGTATGTATCGACTATCGCTGCAACTCTAGCATACTCAGATATCTGCTGTTTCTGTAGATTTCTTGGATACCCCGTTCCATCCCATCTTTCATGATGCTCTAAACAAACTCTACCAACCTCAGGAGACATGTTGTTTTCTTGTACCACCGCCTTATACCCCAAAACAGTATGCGTCTTTATCTTGTTATACTCCTCATCTGTTAACTTCGTCTCCCTCTCCAATATGCTCATAGGTATAAAAACCATACCTATATCCATAAGCAGTATTCCCGTGCCAAGCAACTTGAGCTTAGATTCTGGATAATTCATCTCTTTACCCAGGAGTAGCCCGAGTATTGTTGCATTAAGAACATGAGTTGGCAAATATTTAGTCTTGTCAACAATGTTTATCAAATTCAAAAAGACATTCTTATCCCCTACTTCCGAAATTTTGTCAATTACGTTTTCAACTATATTTACAACCTTCTCAGGTAATATCTCTTTGTTAACCTTGTAATTTGTATACACACTCTCTACACTATCAACCAACGACTTATAAAAGGTCATCAACTCCCTTGCTGATGACTCAACCTTATCAACCAATGGCACCTCTTCCTGAATCTTCACAATCCCTTTAAGTTCACCGGTAGTCTCAACGAACTTAACTCCCTTTTTCTTCAAGTTCTCTATGTCCTTAGAAGTTATTGGGGTATTGGGCTCGGCAACAATCTCATAGTTATCACCAAATACAGTTCTAGTAAACACCATTCCAGGCTTAAGTTCCTCGATTGGTATTTTCTTCATTTGTGGCATCTCCGGCATATCACTCTCCTAACTTGGTATAGTAATTTTTTATAATGATTCCGTCATATTCAACATTGCTACTTTCACTCACTATCACCCCTTCAACTCCAAAGTACTTTATCGCCTTTATAACATATTCGTAATGAAATTGACTCTCTTCAAATGTAACATGGTATTTCTCTCCCTTGCTACCATATTCCATACCACTTATGTGCATATGCATATTCTTCAAAGCGAACTCTCCAAGTTCATTACCTATGTACTCAAAAATACCGAATATCTCCTTCTCAGTATTATATCCCCCTATACTTCTCGCATAGAGATGCGCGAAATCTATACAGGGCAAAACATTAGGGAAATGTTTTGATACCTCAACTATCTCTTCAAGTGAACCAAACTGTGTAGGCTTACCCATCGTCTCAGGTCTAAGCCAAACACTGAAAGAAAAAGAAATTGACTCCAAATAACTATTTATTTCCTCAATTGCTTTTATAACTCTTTCCATCACTCTTTTTGAATCATCTCCTAAGTAAAATGCTGGATGAAAAACAACACTCCAAGCACCTATTTTTTCAGCAGCAAGCAAGCTTTTTATTATGTGCTCCTTACTCTTTTCATACTTCTCTTTTTCTTTTGCATTCAAATTTATATAGTACGGTGCGTGAGCAGTAAAAACTATTCCTTTCTCCTTCCCATACTTTCCGAACCTTAGCAATTCTTCATCTTTCGTCCTCACACCATGGACAAACTCAACTTCTATTCCATCTAAGCTAAGCTCTAAAACTCTGTCTATCCCCTTCATCATTGTTTGAGGCTGAGGAGTAGACAGAGGTATACCAGCAGTAAGAACCTTCAAACCTGAAAAACTCTTAGGTATACTCATCTTCTGACTCATCAGAGTAACCCCAAGTTATTGTACTTTTTGACTTCCTCCGAAGATTTTACCTCCTGTGCTCTCGTAGCATACGGCGGATATGGGAATGTTATCACTAGTGGTACTTCAACATCCGGCTGATACAGCATCATAGTACCGCTAGCTATCTTCTTTGCCTTTTCCTTAAATGTCGGTGGCAAGTACTTGTAGTACTTACTTTCAAGTTCTCCTGAGTCAACTCTACCATTCACTTTTATGCTACAGTTCGAAACTATCCTCGGTTCAATCTGACTCACCATCTGCTGAGCACCTATCAGAACAATTCCCAAGCTCCTACCTCTTTCAGATATATCAACAAGTAAATTTTTTAGAGGGCTTTCACCTTCAGACGGCGCATACTTATTCAACTCATCAAGCATTATAAAAACATACCCTTTGACCTTATCCAAATACCCAGCCTTATCTTCGTCCATATTGAGTATATCAGAAAGGACAGCACCAACAACAAACCTCTGAGCATAATTATTAAGTATAGTATCAGAAATATTAACAACTATCGCCTCAGGTCCCTCATTCTTACTAAAGCTAACTCTCCTACTCTCAGCCCCTTTTATCATATAGTAAATACTCCTCGAAACATTAGAAAACTTCCTTATGAACTTAGAAATAGTAGCAGATGAAGCACTTGATGGAAACAATACCCCTTTGAACTTTAGGTTCTCATCCTCATCTTCCCTCAACGTATACAAATCCAAGAGAGTAGTAAGAGAAATATCCACTGGTTCACCTCTCTTAACCTTTGCCATTACCTTCTCAATATCTTCATCCTCTTTGTAGAGAGAATCTATATTAAACTTCTTATTGCCTATCTCAACTTCCACTCTCGCTCCCTCAGGACTGTTCTTGGCAAACTCTCTCATACGTTTAGAAAAGTGAGTTAATACAAAGTAAAAGTTATCATCAACATCAGAAGGGTCAAACATGTACTTCATCAAGCCTTTTATAAAGAAATCCTTCAAAGACCAGCTAAAAACCTTTATTCCTCCTTTCCTCTCATCCGACCACGGAACATCAAATTCATCTTTCCTCGGAGGTGAAAAGAAAGTAACATCCTTTTCATCAAACGGCTTAGGCTCAATACCTAGTTTCCTATAAAGAGCCTCATGCGTCTTATCAAAATTTTTATTATGCTTGTCTATATGCAATAAATCCTCACCCTTCACATTGAAAATCAGAACTTTTATTTTCCTCTTTTCCTCGGGGCTTAACTTATTTGAGTAGAACATTGAATGTATAAGGAACAAGGCATACGAAGTCTTCGTCGCCACTCCAGAAATACCCGATATAGAGATATGTGCCCCCTTTGTACCATTCACAAAATCCCAGTTTATATAACAAACCTCGCCATTATTTAGTATTCCTGCCGGCAGCAAATTTTCCTTTGTATCCATGTTTATAGCTTTTTTGTTCTCATCCTCTTCCTCAACCAAATAAACCACACTACCCGGGTCAGGTGGGATAAAAATATCTTTGTTCGTACTTGTCACTATTCTTGTTATCGTAACTAAAGCCATATGATACTTTTCAAAAGGTACCACCCCACCTACAGCCTCAGAGTTCCAACTATCAAACTCCAACCCCTCAAACCCTTTCTCAACATTCTCAACAACACCATAGAAGTGAACATTACCATACTCAGGTATATCACATGTGACTTTAACAATGTCATTGACAGAAAGCGATCTATCCTTATCCACCTGAACCCAAAAGTTAAATGAAGTAGCAGGCTTAGTACCCATCACTATACCAACTCTCTTCATACCGAAAGTAAATATAAAACTACAATTTCTGAGTTTCAATATAAGATGACTGCGTTGAAAAACTCACAGGCTAAGCCTGTTTCTTCATTCTAACTAAAAGGTGCTGTTTAGCACGAAGTGCTACTTAGCACTAGTGCTATTAAGCACAACGTGCTATGAAGCACAAGTGCTATTAAGCACCCCACCCGCCCACCCTTAAGATTCTAAGGGAGGCTATCGCCTCCCTTAACCCTAATAGAGAAGTGCTTTTAGCACAAAGTACTTTAAGTACCTAGTACCCATAAGCACCTAATTAAGAAGGTGCTACAAGCACAAAGTGCTACTTAGCACAAAGTGCTATTAAGCACAACGTGCTATTAAGCACTAGTGCTATTAAGCACCCTACCCACCCACCCTTTTTATAGTTGGAAGGCTCCGCCTTCCAACACCTTTGTAATTTTATAAAAGTTCTATTCAGCACCAACTCTATTTGTGCTTAAAGCACGTTATTATAGAGAGGCTTCATCTCTCTTAACTCTTCAGAATA
>JAPYWX010000024.1 GCA_028276145.1 Spirochaetota bacterium | reverse complement strand
CACCTATGTATTACGTCTTTAACAAAATAGATGGAGTTGATGATATCTCTATCATAGATGAGATGGCGAAGAAGTACCCAAACAGTATATTCATATCTGCTAAGCACGGTATTAATACTTCCAAGCTTTATGATTTTCTTTACGAGCTGGCTAAGAGATATTACGAAAGTATTGCTAATTCTTAGTGCTTATAGCACTTGTGCTTATAGCACCTTCTTTATGAGGTTAAGGGAGATGGTTGGGGCTACTAAAAGAATGTCCTAAATAGCACTTGTGCTAAATAGCACTTTGTGCTAAGTAGCACTTTGTGCTAAATAGCACTTGTGCTGGATAGCACTTGTGCTAAGTAGCACATTCTTATTACACATTGAAGAATGGAAAGAGGTGAAACCTCTCAACAATCAAACAGATTGGGTGCTACTAAAAGTAAAGTGATAAATACACCTTCTTAAGTGTTAGTAGAACTTGTATTCTTTGATAAGTGAAAGGTGTTTGAAAGTGAAGAGAGGTGGAACCTCTCTTCATCAAATGGGACAGGGTGCTTAAGTAGCACCATCCTAATTGAGTGCTTAAAGCACTCTGTGCCAATCGGCACTTGTGCTTACTAGCACATTCCTATTACACATTGGAGAGTGAAGAGAGGTGAAACCTCTCTTCATCAAATAGGGTGGGTGGGACTACTTAAAGTGCTTATAGCACTTATGCTTAGATGATTGCTAATAGTTCATCCTAAAGGGTTGAGATCGTTAGAACTTGTAGGGTTTTAGTAATTTGAATTGTGAATTTGTATACATTAAACTTAAGTTCAATATGAAAGTTCCAATGTTAGATTTGACTAGGGAGTATAAGAGGATAAAGGGTGAAGTGATGTCAAAGGTTGAGGCTGTATTTGATGAGCAAGCTTTCATTTTGGGGAAGCATGTTAAAGAGTTGGAAGAGAATTTGAGAGTGTACCTAGGGGTTAGGGATGTGATTGGTGTTTCTTCTGGTACTGATGCTCTTCTTATATCTCTTATGGCTCTTGGTGTTGGTGAAGGAGATGAGGTTATTTTGCCTTCCTTTACTTTCTTCGCCACTGCCAGCTCTGTTGCTAGGCTTGGTGCTAAGCCTGTTTTTGCTGATATTGACATAGAAACTTATAACATACTTCCGGAGGAAATTGAAAAGAAGATAACAAAGAAAACAAAAGTCATAATGCCTGTTCATCTTTATGGGCATCCTGCGGAGATTGATAAAATAATTGAAATAGCAGAGAATTATAATCTAGAGGTTGTTGAGGATAATGCTCAGGCAATAGGTAGTGAGTTTAACGGTAAGAAAACGGGTAGCTTTGGTATAGCCGGATGTTTGTCTTTTTATCCTACGAAAAACCTAGGTGGTGCTGGGGATGGTGGCGCAATATCAACAAATGATGAGGAAGTCTCTAAAAAGTGTAGGATGATAAGGGTTCACGGTTCTGAGAGAAGGTATTTCCACAATATTATAGGTATTAACGGTAGATTAGACGAAATACAAGCTGCTTACCTGAATGCTAGATTTAAGAGAATAGAGGAGAATAACAATGAGAGAAGGGAGATAGCTAAGAAATACAATGAACTTTTAGCTGATCTTTGTTCAAAAGAGTTTTTGTTTACACCTATTGAGAAAAGCAACTGTAAACATGTTTATCATCAGTATACTATAAGGATTCCAAAGTATAGGGATAAGCTTAGAGAATATCTTCTAGAAAATGGTGTTGGGTGTGACGTATATTACCCACTTCCTTTACATCTACAAAAGGCTTTTTCGTATCTAGGATACAAGGAAGGTAGTTTGCCGAATACCGAAAAGGCTTCTTCTGAGGTTTTGTCTCTGCCTATATTCCCTGGTTTGACTGATGATGAAATTAGTTTTGTTTCTGAAACAATACACAAGTTCTTTAGATAATTGCACTGAAAAATGTTTGTACTTAATAGGTGCTTAATAGCACTTATTAAATTAAGTGCTCAGTATCACTAAGTACTTGTAGTACCTTTTAACAAAGGTGTTCAAAGAATTTGCTTTCCAATAAGTGCTTATTAGCGCTTTATTTATTTAATATCTAAAGAGTAAAGAGAGACGAAGTCTCTTGGAGACGATATCTCTCTACGATTAATTAGGATGGGGTACTTAATTAAGTGCTTAAAGCGCTTTTGCTTAATGGCAATTCTCATTGAACATTGAGAATGTAGAGAAGTAAAACCTCTCTATAACGAATTAAGGTTAGGTGATATCCTCTCTTCTTTGATTGTAGAAAAATATATTTTCCTTCTTTCATAATCACATTGTGATACCTGTAGTTCCTGTAGAGGTTAATAATAGAGTTTTTGGTATAGAGATATCTTATATAAAGGAATTGATTGTCAAAAAAGAGTTTTTTGTTGTTCCCAAGGTTCCTGATTTCACGGTTGGTTTTATAAATCTTCGAGGTGAAGTGGTCCCGTGTTTTGATTTACAGAATATCCTTTTTGGCACTAAAAGAAAATTTGATGGCGATGTTATTAACTTTGCTGTCATGCTTAGAGTTAGTGGCAAAAGTCTTGGTTTTGTGGTTGACAAGGTTATGAAGGTTATGTATATTGACGAGACTAACCTTAAAGGGTATATTGAAGATATATGGAAGGATGTTAAGTTTGTGAAGTATTTTATTGAAGTTTCTAATTCTCTTATGGCTGTTATTGATGTTGAAAGTGTTCTCAAATATATTGATAAAGTAAACAAGGAGTTTTATAAGTACGTTAGGAGGTAAAAATGAGGATAGAGTATATTAACCCTTTCGTAGAGGCTACATTTGAAGTTCTTTCTGAGATACTTAAGGAAGGGAATTTGAGGAGAGGGGAATTGTTTTTGAAGAGGAGTCCTACGCCTAATTATGGTGTGAGTATAATAATTGGCTTGACTGGTCCTGCAAGTGGTAGGGTGCTTTTGGATATGCCTCCAAATACAGCTAAAAAGCTAATTTCTGCGATTTCTGGCGATGAAGTGAAAGATCTTAATGACATTGGTAAGTCTGCGTTAGGTGAAATTGCCAATATGATTGTAGGAAATGCAATAACAAAGCTTTATAAAAAAGGCTTTACATTTGCTCTGACTCCTCCTACCGTGATAACTGGTAATGATTACACAATAGATACTCCTCAGATAGAAACTTTGGTTGTACCTGTTATTTTTGGTGAAGATAAGTTAGAGATAAATATAGCTTTGAAAGAGGCATAATGAAAGCAGTTATACTCAGCAACATATTTATTCTGGCGAATCAGATAGCTTCTAATTTAAAAAGGAAACTAGATATAGAAAGTTTAGTGATTACTAATCCTTTGAAAAGAGAAATTAAGGTTTCAAATTTGATACCAGATGATGTTAGTTTGGTAATCTTTGATTTGCCTTCACAAGAGGTTAAAGAAATATTAGAGGACCTAAAAGAAAATAAAGGAGCTAGAAAGATAATCGTTTTGGGCAATGATGACTCGTATAAGGATATTGTAGAGATAGTTAAGATGGGGGTTGACAAGTATATAAAGAAACCTTTTCAGGATGAACTTTTGATTCGTGTGGTTAAGGAGTTATTTTCTCAGCAGGCATCAGCTATGGAAAAGGTAGATAAAGGGGGATTTATAACTTTCGCTAGGAAAGTTGGTGAAGTATGGGTAGTTACGATACTTGGGTGCCTGGAAGAGGGAGTTATTAACAGGTTAGAAAGTATGAAGATAGATACTAATAAAGTTGTCTTGTCGCTGAACGGTGTTAGTGTTGGATGTTTGAATGTCAGTGAACTAGATAAAGTTATTCAGTTTTTTAGGGATAGGCAAATAGATGTTAGGTATATCGTCGTTAGAGAAAAGATAAGAGGATTACTACTTGAAAGAGGGGTAGGTGAAGAGTTAATATTTACAAATGAAGTGTTAGCAATAAAAAGTTTTTCTTAGGAGGTTGCTTTATGGTCGAACAAATTACCATAAGAAAACCTGATGGTGGTAAGTACAAGGCTTTGGTTGTTGATGATTCTGCTTTTACTCTCAAGCAGATAACTCAAATTCTGATGTCTGCCGATATAGAAGTTGTTGGTAATGCTCCTAACGGTGAGACTGCAATAAGAATGTATAAAGAGCTTTATCCTAATGTTGATTTTGTTACTCTTGATATCACAATGCCTGATGTTGATGGTTTACATGTTCTTAAGGAAATAATGAGCTTTGACCCTAATGCCAAGGTTATAATGGTCACTGCTTTGGGTAGAGAAGACATAGTCAAAACTGCAATAATGAACGGTGCTAAAGGTTTTATCTTGAAGCCTCTTGACAGGTTGAAGGTGCTTGAGAGAATAAAAGCTATACTAGGTGCGTAATGATTGGCATAACAATAGGTGATCCTTTAGGAATTGGTCCTGAGGTTATACTAAAATCCATAAAAAGGCTTAGAAAGTATCGTAAGAATTTGTTACTTATTGGTAGTAAGGAAGCTTTTTTGTTCTGGAATGATTTCTATTCTTTAGGTAACGAGTTTTCTTTTGTAGGTACTGATGATGAATTAATCAAGAAGTTGAAAACTGGGTGGAGTGGTTTTTTGGTGTATGATGTTGGATTGGGATTTGAAAAGAATGATTTTTACAGTTCTGCTCAGATAGCTATAAGAAGCATAGATTTGTCCATATCCCTTTTAAGGGCTGGTTTGATAAGCTCTATTGTGAATGGTCCTGTTTCTAAGGAAAATATTTCAAAAATTATAGGTGAGTTTAAGGGGCATACTTGGTACTACGCTAAGGCTTTCAGAGTTGAGAATTATAACATGGCTTTTTATAGTAAGGATGTTAGGGTTGTTTTAGTTACTGAGCATGTTCCTCTTAGAGAGGTGTTTTCTTTAATTACTGAGGATAGGTTAAAGTTTACTATCAATAACACATTGAGTTGGCTTAGGAGCTTCTATCCGAGTAAGGAGAGATTTAAGGTTGGTATATGTGGGATAAATCCTCATGCTGGTGAAGGTGGTAAGTTAGGTGATGAGGAGGAAGTTATATTGAAAGTTTTAGAAGGTATGAAAGGGAAAATGGAAGTTGAATTTTTTGGTCCTTTGCCTCCTGATACTGCGTTTTTGGAATATAGGAGAAACGAGTTTGATGCAATGATATGTATGTACCATGATCAAGGTTTGATACCTTTTAAGCTTCTACATTTTGAAGATGGTATAAATGTTTCTTTGGGCTTTCCTTTTGTTAGAACTACTCCTGACCACGGTACAGGTTTTTCTATAGCCGGTAAAAATTTGGCATCGTATGAAAGTATGCTCAATGCGATAAAGTATAATCTACTTTTTGAAAATGTGTAATTCCCTAATTCTAGAGGTGCTAAATAGCACGTTGTGCTTAGTAGCACTTTGTGCTAAATAGTACTTTGTGCTTATTAGCACTGTGTGCTTACTAGCACTTCTTTAGTTTAACTCTAGAGAATAGAGAGAGGCGAAGCCTCTTACTTCTAGGAAGTGTAGAGGGGGGTTAACCTCCTCTACGTCAAATAGGGTGGGTGGGCGGGGGATGCTTAAAGCACTATGTGCTTAGAGCACTTATTTATTTAACTTAAAGGGTAAAGAGGTCTTTGTTATTTTATTTTTCTTTACAAACATCTTCCTTATGATTATAATTTTTCTAAAAGCAAAGGAGGGGATTTATGAGCTTCCGTAGGATATTTTTAATTATCTTAGTTTTGGGGTTTACTGCCAGTTTGTTGGTAGGTTGTGGAACTGGTGGCAGTAAGCTCACTTTCATGTATTGGGGTACTCCTGAAGAGAAGGAGACAGTTCTTAATTACATTAAAAAATTTACTAACGAGAATCCTAATGTTCAGATAGAGGCTATTCATGTTGATTCTCTTAGCTTCGGTCAAAAGCTAAAGACAATGATAGCTGGAGGTACCCCACCTGATGTATTTTACTTGGACATAGAGGATTTTGCTGGTTTGGCTGCAAGAGGTGAGCTGTTACAGCTTGATGATTATCTGAACAGGGATAAGGATGAGGTTAAGCCTGAAGATTTCTTTGAAGCACCGTTTAACGAGTTCAGGTATAAAGGTAGATTGTATGGTATCGCTAAGGACTTTACCACTCTAGTTCTCTATTACAACATGAATTTGTTTGATAAGTATAATGTTGCTTATCCTAATGACAACTGGACGTGGAATGATTTCTTAAATGCTGCTAAGAAACTTACTAAGGACGTGGATGGTGATGGTAAGATTGACATATATGGTTTTGTTTTAGAGACTTGGGCTAACTGGTGGAGGAACTGGGTTTACGCTAATGGTGGTACATTCTTTGATAAGGATGGCAATTTTGTTTTGGGTAAGCCGGGGTATATAGAGAAGAACGCAGAGGCTATTCAGTTCTTAGCTGACCTTATAAATGTTCATAAGGTTGCTCCAAGTATAATGGCAGCAAGAGATTTCGGTAGTGGTGATGCAATGTTTGTCGATGGTAGAGCAGCAATGAGTGCTTACGGTAGATGGGTTACTCTTAGGTATAGGGACATAACTAAGTTTAAGTGGAATGTTGCTCAGATGCCTAAAGGGAAGGGGGGAAGAGCTTCTACATTGTTTACTGTTGCATATTGTATACATGCCAAGTCAAAGAACCCAGAGTTAGCTTGGAAGCTTGTTAAGTTCTTATCAAGTCCGGAGGTACAAAAAGATGTTGCTAATAGCGGACTTGCAATTCCAATAAGGAAATCTGTTGCTTACTCTGATGCATTCTTAAAGGCTTCTGCTATAGTTAAGAATCAGTCGCAAGTTAATAGCCAAGTTTATCTTGATGCTTTGAAGTACGTTACAGAGTTTAAGAGACCTCCATATTGGGTTGAGATAAGAGATATTCTTGATGAATATATACAAAAAGTTTTGAACAACGAGATGAAGGCTATAGATGCTCTTAAGGAGCTTCAGGCTGATGTTGAAGATACAATACAGATGTAATTTGATTTAGTTTAGAGGGGGGAGTTCCCCCTCCTAAAATTAATAAATGGATTCGAAAACTCTTCTGTCGTTGTTTAGTTCTATTATAGATGGTCAGATTTCTTCCTTTTCAGAGCTTAAGTCATATATTGTTTCTTCTAAGTTAAGTATTACGAAGGAAGAACTGGATGTTCTTTTTAATACTATTAAAAAAGTTCATTGGGGGGTTTTTGCTGATATCAATTACGATGATTACCCAGAGCTTTGGAAGGAGTTGGTTATTCCTGATTCTAAGTACCCAACTTTGTACGGAGATTTGAAAAAAAGCATGGTTATATCCAATATTTTTGTTGCTTTGTTGGATATTCACGGGTACACTGCTTTTTGCCAAAAGACTAAGAAAAATATATCATCTCTTCATAGGTTAGATAAGTTTGTTGAGAATATTGTTAAGGAAACAACTAAGAAAGAGGGGGTTTTAGCTGTTAGGGAGAGAGGTGACGAAATTTTGCTTATAGGTGCTAATGCTTTGTCTGTATTGAATGCCACATTTAAGGTTATAGAACTTTTTTCTGAGCCTATGAGGATAGGTGATGATGAGGTGAAAGCTGGAGAAGAAGTATTTTTACCGCCTTTTAATATATCTGGGGGTATCGCTGGAGGTTATACCTTCTCACCAATGATAATTGGTAAGAATGGTGATCTTCAAGGGTTCATAATAAACTTTGCTGCTAGGCTGCAGACTAGAGCAAATACTATTGCCCCAAAAAGTACAAAAGTAGTTATAGACCAGATTGTTTACCACAAGCTATTTTCTTCAAATAACGTTAGCCAGGATAAAACTAAAATTTTGAAAAAAATAAAATTTCTCTATCATGGTGAATTGAAGTTCAAGGGGGGAGAACTTAAAGTTTACGAGATATACTACAAAGATGAAGAAAAGTACAAGGACCTTATAGCTGATTACATAGGTAGACTTAATAAGGCTATAAAAAATAACGAGTGGCAAAGCAATGTTTTGCCAATACTTTGTGATATCGGCATACTGGTCGCTGAGAATATGCCTAAGATAGAAGAGGAGATTTCGATTATTTATGATGATAGGGTAGAGAGAATTCCTGTGACCAATGATTACATATCTACTTCATTCCTTCACATGAAATATTCTTTCAAAAACTCTAAAGATTTTCACTCTCTTATGAAAAGGTTTAAGATTACAGTGGATATAATAAACAAAATAGATTCTTTTGATCCTCTTGTTAGAGAGTACTGTAATGCAATTTATGAAGTTTATCAAAAGATATTTTTAGAGTACAACAAGTTGTTTTCCTCAATAGTAAAGGATAAGCCTTCAGATTTTCTTACGATAGGTGAGATGGAGACTTTCCTTACCTACGATTCTATAAAGAGCAAATACGAAAGAATAGTTAATAAGCTAAATTCTTCGTCAGAATTCGCTGATAAGAGAAACATAATATGGCTTAGGGCTTTCAACAATATAAAGGACAGTATAGAGTTTTCTATATATTTCGGTAAGAAATAATTCTTAGGATAAACATCTATGAGGCATAGCCTCTCTCATCAGATAGGACGGGTGTTGAATAACACTTTCTTAGTTAACTGCTTTAAGTACCTAAAGCACTTCGTGCTAGAAGCTCTTTGTGCTAGATAGCTTTCCTTTATAAGTGAAAGGTGTTAGAAGGCGAAGCCTTCCAATGAGTACTTGTTAGCACTAGTGCTTATTAGCATCTTTTTATTGGGATTAAAGGAGGCGTTAGCTCGCCCTTAAAATCTTAAGGGCGAGAGGTGCTACTTAAAAGTACTTACTATCACTCTTCAATAAAAACATACAGGGTGTTGGGATACGAGTATCCCAACGAAAAATAAGGGGGGTGGGGCGGGACTACTAAAAGTAATGTGCTAGGTGATAAGATGTTCTCTAATCACCTTGTGATAAGTTGTACTTGTTAGTAGTGCTTATGAAGGTTAAATTTGGTTGCTACTTTAATCAAAGTAGTACACTCTCAAATCTCCTACTTTCATTGAAAGCTCTATGGGATTGAGTATTCTTGTTATTTTGACATCTGGGTTTTCTGCTAGGTCAATGTAGGTGGGGCTTGAGAGTTTTTTTAAATCTGAGGTGAAAACGCACTTTATAATTTGCTTTGATTTATCTTTTGGGCTTATATTGCTGACTAATCCAATAGTGCCGTTTGATAGTTCTACCCAAGAACCAATAGGATATACAGAAGTCCCCCTGATGAATGCGAATACGACATCTTTGTCAAATTTATTTATTTCGTTTTTTAAGATGTGGTTTATTGCGATTGCTGGGGGTAAAGGCTTGGGTATGAATGGATTGTTTAGGACTA
This sequence comes from Spirochaetota bacterium, assembly GCA_028276145.1. Lineage (GTDB taxonomy): Bacteria > Spirochaetota > Brevinematia > DTOW01 > DTOW01 > JAPYWX01. Next base: position 4,775 of record JAPYWX010000024.1, on the reverse strand, counting down.
ACTCGCTAAATCTCTCAGCAAAGGCGAGTATGGGCGAAAACCTTGACATGTATCGCATTATACCTCTCGGATAGCCACTACCATCAAGGTATTCATGGTGTTCATAAATTGCTCTTTGGACAAAAACATCTGTGTTTATTCTCTGGGCAAAGAAACTAGATTCACTAGGGTGTAGCTGGATTTTTGAGTTTCTGATATCTGTGATTTTTGTATCTGGGGTTATTATTCCATAGTTCTTTCTTATGCCTATATCATGTAATAGAGCTGCCAATCCTAAGTTTATCATACTCTCAAAGTCGTACACCTTCGTGCTGACGGCTTTTAATATAGATGGGTTTATTTTTGTATTGTCCTTTTGGTTTAGTACCTTTTCGTAGACCATTTTGGTTAATTCTTTTGCTATCAATATGGATACACCCATAACGAACATTGAGTGAGAGACGACATAGTCGTCCATATCAGAGTATTGTAATAGCCCACTCAATATTATGCCGCCGTTGTCATCACCAAATGAGTTTATAAGCTTTACTATTATACTTCTAGCTCCGTTTATGAAAGATACTTTGTCTGCTATGACAAGATCATAGAAGTAATTCGTTATGCTTTTGTTTGAAAAGTTTGTTGAAATAACATCTTCTTTTTTCTTAAGAGATTCTACTCTGGACATTGAAAATACATCTGCAAAGCCTCTAGCTACTTCCTCTAGTTTCTTTTCAAATTCAAGTTTTTGTGAACCTACTAGTTCGCTCGTTTCTGTTACTTTTTCTGTTATGTTGTTAGAAATTGTATTTACTCTTTCTTGATAATCTTCTCCTCTTATTTTTTCTATAGTCTTCTTTATCGCTAAGGAAATCTTTCTGTCTGCTTCGCTGTCTGTGAAGCCCATCTTCACTTCTACATCGTTCAACTTTGTTATATCCTCTTTTGGTTTTTCTTCTGCTACTGGTCCCACTACTTCTATCGTTTTTTCTTTTTCCTTTTCTTCTTCATCTATTATTTTTTTTAGCCTTAAAACTTTTACTTCCGTTACTTCATCTAGTTGTTGGATTATAGAAATGTCTGATTTAGTTAGTACTTTACCTTTTTTTAGGTTGTCGTAGTAGAGCACATCTTGGTCCAATACATCACCTTCTCTTAGTAAGAATTTTGATACTGTGATGGGTACTCTTATCTCATCAGGTAAGGCTTCATCTAGATTTTTCGTTACTTCACCTTCCATACTACTGAAATAATACGAAAGTTTTTATTAGCTTTTCAAGTTACTCTGATTGTGTTGAAAGATTCAACTGCTAGTCCACCTTTGTACTCTTAAAAGTTTTGTAAATATCTTTTCTATTAAGAGTTCTTAAAGAACCTAATTAAAGTTGCTACTTGGCACATTGTTTTGAGTAGTCTCACCTACCCAGCCTTGAGATTTTAAGGGAAGCTATCACCCCCTTAACCCTTATAAAAAAGTGCTTAAAGCACGGCGTGCTTAAAGCAAAAGTGTTATATAGTACAGGATTTTTTTGACAGATATTGTACGAAGTTGAAACTATTAAGTACGTCTAAGATAATTTTAAAATAGTTATTCCGAAAATAATAGTATGGGTGAAGAGGAAAAAGAAGAATTAGAAATAGAGGCACCTAGTGAGAAGGCTGAGGAGAAGCCCAAATTTAGTTTGGGTGCTATTATTGAGTGGGTTCTTTCTCATGTTTTGCAGATTGTTATTGCCGGAATAGTTGCAAGTGTCGTTGCCTTTATAGTTGTTACTCAGATGCGTGCTAAGATAAGTGAGGAGATTACTGTTCAGGCGGGACCAATAAAGAAAGAAGCTCCGCCGATGACTTTTGACCTTGGGGTGTTCCAGATAAATACAGCAGATATAGATGAGCCTCACTTTGTTAGGATGAAGATATACATTGCTTATCCTGAGAAAAGTACTCAGCTTTCTCTAGAACTGGGGCAGAGGAAATATCAGATAAGGGACATAATTATTTCCACTGTGTCGTCAATGAAGAAGGACGAGTTAGATGAGCCGATAGAGAGACAGGAGCTTAAGGAAAGACTAATCAAACTTATAAATAATGTTTTAGTGAATGGTGAGATACTAGACCTCTATTTTGATGAGTTTACGGTGTTCTAAAGTCTTGTGAATGCAAAGTATCCGCCTACGACTACCATTATAAAGAGTGTGATATTTATTAAGTTGTCAAAGATTATAGTTGATATTATTATAATTGCAGTTAGAGCTGTAATTTTGATAATCAATTTGTAGTGTTTCTTGATTAGAGCTGGTATCCTCTTTAAGGAGGGTAAGTTGATAAACCTTTTTTGAGTTTTCAGGTTTTGAGTTTCCAAGAATTGGTTTCTGTAGTGTTCGAGTAAATCTTTGTTGTTATATAGCGATTGAAGAAATTTGTATGATGATATAAGTTTTTTTGCTTCCTCGTCGTCTTTTGCTTTTATTATATCAGGGTGTAGTTCTTTTATTTTCTTTCTGAAAGAAGTTTTTATTGTTGTGTAGTCTGAAAAGTATGGCACGCCAAGGATATCAAAAGACTTTAGTATTTTCTGTAGTTCATTCATTTGCCTCCTCCTCAAATTTTTTCCACCTCACGTTGCTCTCTGGTTCTATAATGTTGAGGAGGTGTAGACCTTTTTTAGCGTTTTCTATGTTTGTCTTTAGGTCGAATGTTGATTTTTTCAGGTCATAGAGAAGTTTTGTGTCTATGTATTTTGATTTCTCAAGGTTTTGAATTAGTTCTTTTAGTAATGTTAATGTCCTTTGGTTACCTATTCTAGGTATAACTTGTAAGGTCTTCTTAATCATTTCTAAGTAGTTTCCTTGAATTAGGTATGAGATTAGGTTGTTTAATTCTTCTTGAGACTCGTATCCATATACTCCCAGCTCTTGAGAAAAGTTTTCAAATATTACTTCAAAAAGCTCGAAATCTTCGTTTTCGTAAATATACTTTAAAATTAACTTAAAAAGTTGTGCTAAGAATATTGGGTTGGTTGCTCTGTACTCGCTTATGTAGTACTTTATGAGCATTGTTTTCCCTACTTTGTCAGGTTCACTTATTATTGAGTTTAACATCATCCTGGCTTTTTCCATTTTCTCACCTCAAGAAGTTTATAAATGATAATACAAAATACGTTCCTATGCTTATTCCGGATGATATTAGTAGTATGATAAGTAGTATGAGCCACGAAGGTATTTTCCTCCCTATTCTCCTCACAATATCTATTGTTCTGTCTAGCCTTTCGAAATTCTTTCTGTCAACATAGCTGGAATTCCTTATTTCTATGAGCCTTTTTATAGCGCTATCGTACATTCCTAGGTTACACTCACATATTGCTATGTTGTATTTTGAGGAAAATTCAAATTCGTTTGAGCCTAAAGACTTTGTAAATTCTTCTTTCGCAGTGTTGTATTCACCAAGCTTGTAGTACAAAACACCTTTAGTAAAGTTTATAGATGGGGACTTAAATAACTTTTCGGCTTCTAGAAGGAGTTTTTCGCTTTCCCTTAGTTTACCTAGCTGTATGTAGCAGTTTGCTAGGTTATACAGTATATTGACATTTTTGGGGTAGATTTGGAGTAGCTTTTCTAGTATGGCTGTTGCATCATAGATTTTACCTGACGAAAAGAAAGAGAAAGCGTATAGGTATGAAAAATAATTACTTAGTCTTCCTTCCTTCTGAAGTGAAAAGCACAGATTGGCTAGTTCGTAGTATTGCCCTGTATGATACCAAATATCGGCTATGTCTAGAATTATTTCTGCGTGGTTGTTTTGGGATGTGAATTCAGATGCAATTTTTATTGCTTCGGTGTAGTTTGAGCTTAAAAATTTCTTTAGGTATTCACTTCTTACTGTTTGAGCTTCCAGAGAAGAGTACTTTGGGTAGATTTCATCAAATTTCTTTTGATTACTTATCTTTAGTTCTTTTAGTCCGTAGAGTTTAGTAAGTGTGTCTTTTGAGTTTTCTATAGTTTTTAGAATGGTGTTGAAGTATTTTTTGAAATTTCCTTCAAGGAAGTACCTTTTTGCTAGGATTATATCAAAGTGCGATGAGTAATCAATTAGCTCGTCAATGTTTCCGAAAGGTTCATTCCCTACCAGGAAGTTTGACACTTCAACAACTTTCTTTATGGATTTCGGTAAATCGTTATAAAATATTTTACCTAAGTGCGAAGCTTTCTTAATTTCATTATTTCTGTAAGCTTCGGTTATTTTTTCTATATCAGTTTTTGATATCATCTTGGTTAATAGGGCTTTTCTACGTAGCCTTTTATCATTATGTCGTCTTCAAATCTGAACGCTGAGACATCATATAGTTTTATTGCATCCTCGACTTTTGATATACCGTTTCCACCAATAACTTTAGCGTTTTTACCCCCTAAGAACTTAGGTGATATGAAAGCATAAACTTTGTCAACGAGGTTATTGTCAAAGAAGCTACCTATTATTTCACCTCCACCTTCAACCAGAAGGTTTATTATTTTCATTTCACCGAGTTTTGTTACTATATCGTTGACGTTGAGGTATCTTTCATTTACTAACTCAACAATTTCGTACCTTTTGTTTGGTAATTTACTTATATATGATAGAAAATCTTTGCTTGCCTTTTCGGAAACGAAAAGTAAAGTAGGTAAGTTGTCCGTTAGGATATTTGAATCAATTGGTGTTTTTCCGAAAGGGTCTACTACACACCTTAATGGCTGTTTGTATAGGTATTCTTTCTTTTTGTACCTTATTGTGAGGTGAGGGTTGTCTGCTATTATTGTGTT
>JAPYWX010000172.1 GCA_028276145.1 Spirochaetota bacterium | reverse complement strand
CGGTTAGCAAAAATAGCGTAAGAAATATTAATACACCCTTCAAGGTATTTGTATAATTAGAAGTTGTCATGAATGTCCTCTCACTTAAATTTTCGGAGAGTTCATTTTTGAAACTCAACAATTAGTGCTTTTTAGCACTTAGTGCTTTTTAGCACTCGGTGCTGTTTAGCACTTAGTGCTATTTAGCACTTAGTGATGTTTAGCACTTGATTAGAAATTCTCTGGTTGATTGAAAAAAGAAAAGTTTGAAAGTGAATTTTAATTTATGAGGGGGCGGGAGCCCCCTCTTAGAATAGTTTATTTCTTAACCAAAATCATACCACTGATTGGATTGAGTGATACAGTACCTGAAACAGTTCCTAAACTCTTCAAGCCTGCTACTTTGTCATTTGCTATTACTTCCCATTCACCCTCTGGTAATGTAAATGTTGCTTGGGAAGTTTGATTACCGTTTATTAGAACGATTATATCTTTACTGTCACCGTTAACATTTCCAGGTAATAGCCAGCCTAAAGCTGGTGAAATCTTTTCGTTAGCATTTATAAATGTAATACTCTCTGTAGGTGTCTTTCTGAAAGCGTTGAAGTTCTTTCTTATTGCTATGAGCCCTCTGTAGTACTCTACCAGTTCCCTGTTAGTTTCTAATTTTAGAGCTTCATCGTAGTTAATCCAGTTGGTTTCGTCGTCCTTTTCGTAGCTGTCGTGATCAATTGTGTTTGGTTTAGCTTTACCGCCGGGCCACATTACTTTCTTTGTTTTTCCGTTTGGTAGTGTAATTTCTTTGTACCAATTACCTTTTTCATCTACTTTGAAGTCTTTTAGCCACTGGCTATTGGGGTCAACTATCTTGCTTCTAGCAAATTCTTGTCCTTGGTGCATCATTATAGCACCTTGTACTGTGAGTAGGAAGAGAGCAGCGATCTTATTCTGTGCTAGTTGCTTATCTGTTAACTTAACGAATTCTGTTCTATTTGTTATAACCTGGTTATTTCTGTAATAACCTGTACCTATCCTTATGAAGTCGCCTAAAGTTTCGTTATCGTGAGATTCTGCATAATTGACATTATGCCCTTTCTCATAAAAGTCACCGCCATGTTTCTTTAAGAATCCAAGGACATACTTTTTCATTTCATCGTTGTTTCCTTTACCAAAAACAAGTCCAGAAGATGGACTTGAAGATGCAGAAGCTCCGCCTCTTATGAAGTTTCTTATTCTATCATTCCATGCTCCTATTCCCCTCTTGGAGAAACCTTCAAGTGTGTATCCGCCACCATCTCTTGGCTCACCTCTACCGCCACCCCACGGCTCGGCAATCAGTATAACATCAGGATTGATTTTCTTGGCTTCTTGTACAATCTTTTCGTGTGTCTTCCAGTCAATCATAGTAGCTAAGTCAAACCTAAACCCATCAACATGGTAATCAATCATCCAATACTTAATGCTATCAACAACTAACCTACTAGCCATAGGTTTAGCGGTGTCAAAATCGTTACCGCAACCACTTTTAGAATCATACCCATGGAAATCATTCAAGAAGAAATAATATTTCTTTCCAAGTCTCTTTAGAGGGTTGTAGTCGTATTGAGAAACATGGTTGTAAACTACATCAAGTAGTACAGCTATCTTTTCCTTATGTAGTGCTTTGACAACATCTTTGAATTCGTTAACTTGTTTACCACCGAGTCCACTGTATTTTCCAGGTGTCAAATCTCCTGACGAATAGTAAGATTCAGGAGCAAAGAAGCAAGAGGTCATGTATCCCCAGTGATTTCTACTCTGTGCATTCCATGTATTGACGATTGTAGCACCTTTTTCAGCACCAGCATGCTCGACCTGTTCACCGAATGGTGGTTCATAAGTACCAGATTCATGTATTGGCAAGAACTCTACAGCATTGACACCTAAGAACTTAACCCAGTTTATACCACCAACTACATCCTTACCTTTGTAGATGAACCCTTTGTATGTACCTCTTATGTCAGCTGGAACACCAGAAGAAGGATGAGCTGTGAAGTCTCTTATGTGTGACTCGTATATTATGGCATCTTCGGCTTTTAGCCCTACAAATGTATCACCTTCCCAGTTGTACTTTGAGGTGTCAATGATGACAGTCATACCTTTTTGTTTGTAAGAATTTTCAACTGCTACTGCTTTTGAGTATGGGTCAAACACTATTAAATCTGGGTCAAAAGCCTCTGTGAAGTGTTTAGGGCCATCGGCTCTATATCCATAGTATTTCCCCCAAAGGTCACCCTCGACAACTGCTTCCCATACACCATTTTCATCTTTTGTCATCTCGTACTCAACTTTGTTTTTCATGGTGACGGGGTCATCAGCTATAACAAGCCATACCTTCGTGGCTCTGGGTGAGAAGACTCTGAAGACATTTTTACCATTCTCAATATTATGTCCTAGAGGTTTGTCAGAGTAGAATTTGTATAGAAGCTTTTCGTAGTTTATGAACCTTTTGTTTTTGAATGTTGGGTCGTTGTAAGAAGTTATGGCCCATACATCTACAATATCTAGTGGTTTATCAAGAGTGAGAACCAATTCTTTTTTCTTCAATTTCTTAACATCTGTAACTTTTATAACTTTGTTTGTGTCTACTTCGGACCTTATCAAGAACATTTCAGGCTTAAACTCAAAGTCTTCGGGTGGTGAGAACTTTAGAACAACATTGACATTTGTTTCATTCAAAGCTGAAGCTATGACCACCTGAGGCACATATTCTTGCTTTTCTTCCTTAGCTTCTTTTTTCCCTCCTTCTGGAGGTACACAGCTTGCTACGGCAAATAACCCTATAGCAAGCACTAAAAGAAATTTACTTAAGCGCATATAACCCCCTTTCTAGGTTGTATTTTAAAAAACTAATTGATAATATTCAATAAATTCATCACCATGTAGAGAGGTTTAACCTGAACAGGTTTAACCTGGTAAGTAAAAAGTAAGAGTTTTAATCCTTTAAAATTTTCTTCCAAAATTTTAAGGAGGAAGGGATGAGTGAAAAGGAGACAACACTGATAAGGAAGGAG
>JAPYWX010000171.1 GCA_028276145.1 Spirochaetota bacterium | reverse complement strand
TGGAGGTTTTACCATATAGACATTTCTTTACTTGAGGATAAGGAAAGTATTATTTGCGTTGTGTTTGCTTCTATTTCTTGTATTATTCCCTCTGCTTTATTTACTAGGTAGTTGTAGATAATTAGTAGTGGGATTGCTACGATTAAGCCTGCTGCTGTTGTTATCAATGCTTCAGCTATACCTGCCAAAAGTTCAGAGGGAGAAGATAATCCTTTCTCTGCCAAAACTGTTGTTGCTTTTATCATACCTGTTACCGTTCCTAGGAGTCCCAACATAGGAGAGATTGATACCATTGTGCCTAGTAAGTATAGGTATCTGTTTATTATAGGTAGTTCTATCTTTGCTATGTCGCCTATTGAGTTTTCTATGTCTTCCTTTGATGCTCCCTTTAAGTATGTTTCAATTGCTGTTTTGAATATCCTTGATACAGTGTTATTTTCTGAGTCGTATATTGCCATCAGGTCCCTAACTTGTCCCTTGTTTATCTTCTCAAGAGAAATTGAGAGTAGCTTTTTCTTACTATTCTCTATCTTCTTTAGGAAGATATATCTTTCTATTGCTATTGCTACACCTAGTATTGATGCTAAAAGTATAAAGTACATTACTATTCCGCCTTTGTTAAAGTAATCGAGAATTACACTAAAGATATCCATACACCTTCCCCTTTATAAAAGTATTTTAAACATCTCTGGAAATTCTATTCAAAATGTTTTGATTTTGATAACATGCTTAGCATGTTCCATGTTAGACTTAATCATGGCATATTGAAAGTATTTTAGGATATAGTTTATAAAACAGGCTATGAGTATAATATGTCCTTCATGTGGTAATGAAATAAGAGAGGATCACTTCAAGAGAAAATATTTGTATAAGACTCTAAACAAAGAATATAAGTTGTATCATTGCGATAAGTGTGATTTAGAGTTTTGGACACCTCTTGAGTTTGTGAAGGAGATATACGAAAACGAAGAGGAGTGGTATTGCGAAGGATTTCATCAGGGGGTGATAGAATTGACGGATGATCATTTGATGTTTTTGAGCTCTTATGAAGGTAAGGCAGATGGGCTAAAGTTACTAGACATAGGTTGTGGTAATGGTTCATTCATATACAAGGCTAAAGAATTGGGTTTTGATGTGTATGGTATAGATGTTGATTCAAAATCAATTCAGGCAGCTAGTGAAAAGTTTGGGCTTAAGAATGTTTATAACATGAGTTTGGATGAATTTGTTGAGTATGCCAAGAAAGAGGGATTGAAATTTGATGTTATAACATTTTTTCAGGTACTGGAGCATCAGACTGACCCGAAAGGGTTTATACAGAAAGTCAAGGAGTTATTAAATCCAGGTGGCAAGGTAGTTGGTTCTGTGCCTAATAGAGATAGGTTATTTGTAGAATTTTCAAGGAGTGGTAGGACTTATGATTTTCCGCCGCACCACTTTATGTGGTTTAGCAAGAAGGCTTTGGAGAATATATTCTTAATTAATTCCTTTAAGGTAAAAGTATCTAAAATGAAGATAAGTTTTAAAAGATTTATTAAGTTCATATTCGACCTTTTGTATGATAGAACTAAATTAGGTATTTTCAAGTTAAGTGTTTCTGAGAGATTTTTTTCAAATTCAATTATTCAGAATGTTCTCATATTGGTTTTTTCTCCAATTGCTTTGATATCGTTTGGTATTCATACTTCCGGCTTATTTGAGCCTTACGGTTTATATTTTGAGGCTTCAAGTGAATGAAATAAGTTTAGAAAGTGATTAAGTTGGGGAAATTTTTCTATTTGGATACTGTAAGATTTCAGTAACAGAGAAAAACATATTTGACAAAACTTTTTTAGGAGTACAGAGATGCGTAGCATCTATGCGATAAAAATGGGTGGCGGGACTACTAAAAGGTGCTTCATAGCACCTTCTTAATTGAGTGGTTAAAGTATCTTAAAGCACTTTCTTATAAATATTTGAAAAGCGTAGAGAGGTGAAACCTCTCTACAAATAATTAGGGTGGGTGGGCGGGACTGCTAAAAGGTGCTTTGTAGCACCTTCTTAATTAAGTGCTTTAAGCACAAGGTGCTATTCAACACAAGTGCTATGAAGCACAAGGTGTCCAAGACACAAGATTTTTTCAAAAGGATTTAAAATGCTTGACTTTTTATATTATTTTATTCACAATCTTTCTAGAAGAGAAGGAGGCGGGTTATGTATAGGAAAGTTTTGAGTTTTTTAATGGTTTTAGCTGTTTTGAGTGTGTTGTTTTTCTTTTTTAGTTGCTCACTTTCGCCTAGACTTACAAAAGTACCTACTAACGAAGGAAACATTGCTGATACAACTCCTCCTAGTGTTACTATTACATTTCCAACGAATGGTCAGATACTTTTTACAAATGAGATAACTATTACTGGCACGGCTAGTGATGAAGGTAGTGGGGTGAAGGAAGTATGGTTGAGTGTAAATGGTGGTGGTTTTGGTTTGGTGAATGGAACTACGAGTTGGAGCACGAATGTTACGGTTAATTATGGTAGTAATACGATAAGAGTATATGCTGTTGATAACTCAAACAATGTGAGTGTGACTAATTCTGTAAGTTTCGTCGTTAGACTATTGAGGTTAGACTATTGAGCTATTGAGAATCATTAAGTAATACCAATGTAGGTTTTGTGGTAAGTAGGGATAATATAATAATTAGTGGTGGCTGGAATACTGATTTCAGTAGTGTGGTAGATAAAAAGTGAATTAGATGGAAATAATAGTTTGTATTACATCATAAAGATAGAAGGAGTGACAAATGTAATACTTAAAAATCTAGCAATAAGAGGAGGAAAAGCTAATGGTAGCGTTCCTGATAATAAAGGGGGTTTTATGAAAAAGGTTTTGTATGTCCTTACATTGCTTATCTTGTCTACCTTTGGCTACTCTCTAGAACTCGGCATACAAGGTATGCCATCACTAAACATATACGCCGATACTGTCAGCATAAACTTTGACCTTGGAATAGGAGTAAAAGCGACTGACCTACCTTTCTCTATTTTCAACATCCCAAA
>JAPYWX010000170.1 GCA_028276145.1 Spirochaetota bacterium | reverse complement strand
TGAGTGTTTGGTGTTATGTATGCTGATGCTTTTTGATGTGGGTTTTCACCGTATCTTAGTTCTAATACTTTTTTTATCCCTATGGAGTTCTCTATTGGGAATTTTTCAGAAATGTAATTGTTGAAAAACTTTGATATGGCCGCATCGTAGTAGGCAACGTGATTAAATGCCTTAGCTGCTAACTTCATTCTAAATTCTAGAGTGTTTTCGTTATTTTTTAGTTTCTCTATGAGTACTGGATAATCATTTTTATCAACTACTACTGCAACCCTTTCAAAGTTTTTTGCTGCTGCTCGTAGAAGAGTAGGACCACCTATGTCTATGTTTTCTATTATTTCTTCAAGGTTCGTTGTGCTTTCTACGGTTTTTTCAAAAGGATAGAGGTTTACGATGACTATTTCAATATCGGGTATCCCCATTTCTGCTACCTGTTTTCTGTGGTTATCTTTGTCTTTGTACAGTATGCCACCATGTATTTTAGGGTGAAGAGTTTTTACCCTTCCATTTAGTATTTCTGGGAAGTTTGTTATTGATGAGACTTCAATTACATCAACTTGATTTTCTTTTAGCAACTTATAGGTTCCTGAGGTTGATATTATTCTGTAACCTAAAGAGTTTAATTCTTTGCAAACATCGATGATGTTTTCTTTGTCGTAAACGCTTACAATAGCAAATTTGGCACTAAGCATAGAGAAATTATATTGGAAATAGGTGAGTTTTTTGAATTTAGTTTTTTGGATAGTTTACATGAAAGCTACGTTAGGAGTATTGTAAAATTATAAAAAGCTACTCTTTCTAAATTTCAGGTGGAGTTTTATTTTCCTAGAACGATTGATAAAAATTGGGGAGAGGTTATGGGTGGTTATTTTGATGGGTATAAGTGTATAATAAACGAAGAATTTAAAGGTTTTAGTTATATTATAGAACTGAGTAGTGAAGTTTACAGTAAGGTTAGTAAGTACCAAAAGATAGAAATTGTTGATACTGTTCCTTTTGGAAAGGTTTTAATTACTGATGGTATTGTAATGATTTCGGAGCTTGATGAAACTATATATCACGAAATGATGGTTCACGTTCCCGGCTCTATTGTACCAAATCCCGAGAAAGCCCTAGTGATAGGTGGAGGGGATGGTGGCGTTGTTAGAGAATTATCTAAGTATAGTACCCTTAAAAAAATCAGATTAGTTGAGATAGATCCTGAGATAGTTGAGGCCACTCAGAAATATATGAGCACTTGGGAAGGAGTTAATTTTGATATTCTGGAGATAGTGTTTGAGGATGGCTTTAAGTTTGTTTTGGAGGATAACGATGTATACGATATGATTTTGGCAGATATAAGTGCACCTATAGATATAGCTAAAGATATCTATTCTGAAGAGTTTTTTAGAAATGTTTATAGGTTGCTTTCAGATAATGGTACTTTTGTTATTCAATCTGAGTCTGTTTTCCTTACCCCTAAAGTTTCAAAGTTTATTTCGAATATTTTGAAAAATATTTTCCCTTTCAGTGGTATATACTATGTTGTTATACCTTCTTATATATCTCCTTGGAGTTTTGTGATTGGCTCTAAGCATACAGATCCTAGGTATCCTAAGTATACAAATATGTCTTCTGAACATTACGAGAATCTCAAATTCTATACTAAAGAAGTGCATACGGCTTCATTTGCCTTACCTAACGCTGTGGCTAAATATATTCAGCAAGAAGAAGAAATAAAATTTGAGAACCTTCTTGATATGTCGGGACTAGACCTTTTTTTTAGAAAGATATAAATAGAAGGTGCTAGAAGCACTATGCCCGCCCTTTGTTATTGTTGTAAGTCAAAGCCTTCCAATACATTTTACTTATCAGAAGTTGTTTAATATAATTGTTCCGAGAACTTGGATATTATAAGTGTCTTGCTCACTCTATTTATAAATAGAGGCTTAACCTCTCTTTACTTTCTTGAAAGTTGAATAAAGGTGCTTAAATCACAACTGCTATACACAAGATTCTTCAACGGAACTATACCAAGAGCGTAAAAAATGGTGAAGGTGCTATTTGAGATCTAATAATTTTTAAATTGTAAATTTTTACAAAATTTTACTTTTGCAAACTTTGCATTTAAAATAAACTAACATTTTTAAAGGAGGTTAACGGAAGATGAGGATAGTTTTTGCTTCAGATTTTGATGGTACGGTGTCGCTTAGAGATTTTTACTGGATAGTTATTGACAAGTATCTGGGTGATAAGTATGTTGAGCTATATCACAGGTGGCAGAGGAAGGAGATAAAAGATGTTGATTTTCTCAATATGGTTTTCAACAACATAAATAAGGATTATGAAACGGTTCTGAATGATATTTACTCTATACCCATTGATATGAAAGCTATTGAGTTTATGAAGTGGTTTGTTGAGAATGTTGGAGACTTTTACCTTGTTAGTGCTGGCTGTAAGTACTACATTGATATACTTCTTGAGAAGTATGGTGTAAAGGATATTGTTAAGGTTATTGCTAATCCTGGGTATTATAAGGATGGTAGCATATATATGGTTCCCGATACTACTAAAGAGTATTATTCTGAGGTTTTTGGTGTAGATAAGGGTAAGGCAGTGGAAATAATAAAGAGGGAGAGTGACTTCGTTTTCTTTGCTGGTGATTCTAGACCTGACTACTACGCTGCTAAGGTTGCTGATTATGTTTTTGCTAAGTATCAGCTTGCTGATATCCTTAGGCAGGAAGGAATAAGGTTCTTTGAGTTTAAGGATTTCGGGGATATAATGGAAGAAACGAGAAGACTCATACCATTGATTAAAGAAGGTAGGTTTAAGGAGGTGTATTATGAAAAGAATATTGGTGTCTAGAGAGATATCGGTACCTTCTATTCTTAAGGTTTATAAGGGAGTTGTTGGAGATTTGAATAAAATACTAAAAGAGTATGGGTTTAATGATATTGTGATATTTTACGGGGAGGGGATATATGAATTATTTGGTAAGAGGATAGAAAATAGCTTGGAAGGTATAAAAATTATTGGTAGGTTTGAAGGTAAGTCAAACAGGCTAGACGATATTTACGATATTGCGTTTAAAGTCCCT
>JAPYWX010000169.1 GCA_028276145.1 Spirochaetota bacterium | reverse complement strand
TTGCAGCTTCCATAGGGCTAGGTGTAAATGCCGGGCACGGACTAAACTACAAAAACACATACGATGTGTGCCTAATACCAGAAGTAGAAACACTAAACATAGGGCACTCAATCATAAGCAGAGCCATATTTGTAGGAATAAAACAAGCAGTAATTGAAATGAAGGACATAATACTAAGAGGATATTATGATTTAGTATCCACCAAGAAAGATATACTTTAAATTACTTTCTATACTTCCAATAGTCAATTTGGTACATTTTCACATAATTTAGATGTTCTTTGTAGGTTCTTGAGAACACATGCGTACCATTGTTTTTTGAAACAAAGTAAAAGTAATCAGTATTAGCAGGCATAACTGCCGCCTTTAGAGATTCGAGGGAAGGATTACATATAGGGCTTTTTGGAAGTCCTAGGTGAATGTAGGTGTTGTATGGAGTATCATAAGATAAATGCCATTTTTTGAGATTATTGTCATGCCACATACCTTTATCCATGAGCCCATATATTACAGTAGCACACGATGCCAACTGCATCCTCTTCCTAAGCCTATTATGAAAAACAGAAGAAACTAGGTATTTTTCTTCTTTCGGCTTTCCCGCTTCTTTCTCTATTATTGATGCCAATGTAACAGCTTGCTCAAAAGTAAGTCCTACATTCCTAGCCATCCTCTCATACTCCTCTCTATTGACCTTCTTAAAGAATGTTTTCACCAGCATGTTAACTATCTCTTCCGGCTTATCTTTGTAATAGAACGGTACAAAATACGTAGAAGGGAACAAATACCCTTCCAATCTATCCGACCTTATACCATACTTCTCAATAACACTTCTATTAGTTACAACCTTAAGTATATCGCCTCTCTTAGTAAAACCCCCTTCAGCAAATATCTCGTCAACCTGATACATAGTACTACCTTCAGGAATCCTAACTCTTATGGTGTATATTCTTTCATTCGCAATGTCATCAACTATCTTAAAAAGAGACATAGTATTGTTAAACTTGTATGCAGTAGGAACTAGTTTCTTGTCAATTCCCCAGAGCCTACCTAAAATAACAAAAGCAAACTCATTCTTTATTATACCATTCGACTTAAGCTTCTTAGCTATAGTATACAAATTGTCACCTTTCTCAATTATTAGAATGTACTCCTTGAACTCACTTTGATGAGACCCCTCAAAGAAAAGGACATAGCCTACAATAAACCCCAAAGCAATCAAAATAACAACTGAAACTATGAGTAAATTCTTCATAGAAGAATAATTTTACAAAAAACAAGAAAAAAATTCAATTTGCTCAGAATTTCTCCTTGATAACTATATCATCTTTAGTACCAAACTTCTTGTCAGGTCCAGCACTCGTTATTGTTATTTCGTTGTTAGCCAAAGAAAACTTATAGTCAGTTCCCCATTCATCTTTGAGCGCCTCACTCTTTATATACCCCTCATCAACCAAAACTTTCAAAGAACTAGGCAAAGAATAATTAGCCAACCTATAGTTGTATATCGCTGCAATTATACCTCTCATTTCCATCTCAGTAGCTCTCTTCTTAGCAGCTTCCTCAGCTTTGAACAAGTTAGGTATAGCAATCGTCAAAAGTATACCTATTATTGCAAGAACTATAAGTATCTCAACTAAAGAATACCCATACTCACCCCATTTCATACCTTAACCCTCAAAGGAATTATAAAAAATCAATCAAAATTCATCAAACTTATAGGAAAATGTTATACCTTCTCTCATTCTTCTGTAGTTAAATAGAAGACTGCCATTTAGTAAAAATGGTTAATTAGCACGTTTTTTTAGTAGTACCGCCCACCCACCCTAATTGTCTGAATAGAGACTTCGTCTCTATTCACTCTCTGGTAGTTATAAAAAAAGTGCTATGAAGCACAAAGTGCTAATTAGCACAAAGTGCTATTAAACACCTTTAAGTGATTATATGTAGGTGCTATAGGCACATTACTTTTGGTAGCCCCACCCTCCCACCCTAATGTTCTAAGGGAGGCTGATGCCTCCCTTAACCCTAGAAAGAAGTACTATTTAGCATAAGTGTTTTTAGAATTGAAATAAGGAAGTGCTAATTAGCACAAGTGCTAATCAGCACAAGTGCTAACCAGCACAGGTGCTAATCAGCACAGGTGCTATTAAGCACTTACTAGGTTTTTGAAATTTGTTTATGAGTTGTAATATAATAATTTTAGTTTTCTGTAAGCCCAGGTAGCTCAGTAGGCAGAGCACTTCCTTGGTAAGGAAGTGGTCGTCGGTTCGAGTCCGATCCTGGGCTCATTGGAGAGTATCTATGGCAACAGATGTTATATCCTTGGTTTGTTCAGAGTGCAAAAGTAAAAATTATTACACAAAGAAGTCTAAAAAACTTCAAAGGGAAAAACTAGAACTAAAAAAATACTGCAAGAAGTGTAACAAAAGAACAGTACACAAAGAATCAAAAGCTTAAAATCCACAATGAAACTCAATTTCACCAAAGCCGAAGCTTTGGGCAATGATTACATACTAATTGATATCATAAATAATAGAAGTTATTACTCACTTATTGATATAGCTCCTACTTTATCGCAAAGGCTTTCTGATAGGCACTTCGGAATAGGTGGAGATGGAGTTATATTTATCTTACCTAGTGAAGAGTATGACTGCGAAATGCGAATATTCAATTCTGATGGTAGCGAAGCCGAGATGTGCGGCAATGGGATAAGGCAAGTAGCCAAGTACTACATTGAACATATTTCAGGGAAAGAAAACATAAAAATTCTAACCAAGGCAGGGCTAAGAGAAATCAAAGTTCTAAAAGGCAATAACGAAACTAAATTCGTTGTTGACATGGGGATACCGATACTCGAAGCTAGCAAAGTGCCACTCAACACAGAAATAGCTAAAGAAGATAAACTGATAGACAAAGAGTTTGATTTTGGCTTTTTGAAAGTGCCAATAACTACTCTATCAATGGGAAATCCCCATTGTGTAATCTTTGTTGAAGATTTAGGGAAAATTGAAATTTCAGAAATAGGCCCTAAAATAGAGCACCATTCTCTTTTCCCAAATAGAGTCAATGTAGAGTTTGTCAAAATTGTTAATTCTAACGAAATA
>JAPYWX010000168.1 GCA_028276145.1 Spirochaetota bacterium | reverse complement strand
TTTTTTACAAACTAAGCTTCTCTGATTAGTGCTTTAAGAACTTAATTGAGGTGTCCTATTAAAGCGCAAGGTGCCATTAGGCACCTTTAGGTAAAGGTTTTTTAATTCTAAATATATTGAAAGCAATATGTAGAAATTATAATAATTCCTTTATGTCTTACGAAACACAGATGGCTATTTTAGCTTATCCAATAAGGCACGAATTCAACAAAATAACTACTCCTGAAATTTTTTCTTTGATGTCTTCGGTAAGCAGTGAAGAGATTGAAAATGTTATTTCAAAGTACGAAGGTGTCAAGCTAAGTGTAAACGAAATACAAAAGTATGCCCTAAATATACCTATAAATGTAGGTAAGAAATTCATCTCTCTTTCTAAGGATCCTGATACTACTGAGATTATAGAGGCTTACATGCTGTACTACGAGTTCTACAACTTGAACGTTCTTCTTAAAGCACGACTAAGCGGTTATCTAGGAAGTGATATTTTCTTGTTTGATTACCATACTGTTGTTGATTTTAATTCTCTACTTTCGGAGACATCAGTTCAAAAGATAAAGGAAAGTTATTATAAACTTATAGAGCATCATAAAATTTCGTCTCGTCACCTTAAAGATCTGATAAGAACTATAAGCTTAGGGACTGTAAATGACCTTCTTCTAGAATCAAGCATCGCTTATTATTCAAACCTCATAAAGAAATATCAGAAGGTTGACCAACTTCTGAGAAGTTTAGTTCTAGAAAAGGCTTTTTATGACTTGCTTCTTTCTCTAGCAAAGCTTAAATACTTAGGTGGTAGGAATGTTGAAGAAATAATTCAGAGACTCACTTTTTTGTCAAACAAAATAGAGATACTGGCTGATATATTTATAGGTGATGGGAAGGAAGAGTTCATAAAGAAATGTATTGATAACAAGGTTATTCCTTCGACATTTATAGTGACAGAGCTTGATGATATTGCTAGGTTTAGGGATATTTTACTAAAGGAAAGATGTAAAAACATTGTGGTTAGTTTGCCTTTGAATCCTACCTCAATCATTGCTACGCTGATGCTCAGAGAGATAGATTCTAGGAATTATCTTGCTATGGTGGGAGCTTTGTTAGAGGGCTTTTCATTAGATAAACTTAGGTCCTTACTTGTTTTGTAGTTTGTGGGGGTTTTTATGCTATTTCCTGAAAAAATGTTAGAGGTACATGTTCTAACAACAGAAGATTACCTAAAAGACCTTTCTACAGGTTTAATGAAATTTGGTGAATTTGAGTTAAAGAATGTGAGACTCAAGGATGCTGAAAAGTTAAAGGCTTTGGAAAAAGCTAGTGATCAGGAAAAGCAAGCAGAGAGAGTAGGCAATATAAAACTAAGGCTAGATAGGTTAGCATCAAGTGTAGGTGTACCAGAAAACTTATTAAAAGATACATTAGACAAAAGGAAGCCAATGAGTTTGGATGAGCTAGATTCAAGACTAAGGAAAATAGAAAACGAATTTTATTCATTGTCTGAAAAGATAGAAAGCTTAGAAAAGGAAGAGCTAGACCTTAGGTTTAGAAAGGTTAGGTACAACATAAGAAATCAAATAGAATCGGTAACAAAAGAGCTCAAAGGGGAGAAGTTATTTATCGTAGTTGTTGCAATTCCCAAGTATGAAATTCAGGCAGTGCAGAAAGTCTTGTCAAATGTTCCTTCGCTTGTTCAGGAGGTAGAGGAAATCGGTAATGTTGCTGTTTTCCTTTTGGTTACACCAGAGAATTACAAACAGGAAGTTTTGAAGTTATCTGCTTCGTTTGTTAAGCAGATAGGACTAGAAGAGATACTAAAAGAGGAAGTTAACATTGAGGAAATTGAGGCGAAGCTCAGAGAGGTAGAAAGTGAGAAAAAGAGAACTAAAGCTATATTAGATAAGCTAAGAGAGGGGATAATTGATGAAATTTTAGAGTTGTATGAGGGACTTTGGTTTAACAGTGTTTCTTTGAAAATAAAAAATGCATCTCTAAAAGCTAAAAAGTTTTTCCTTTTCTCTGGCTGGATTCCACAAAGGTTGAAGAAAGAATTTGAGGAAGTTGTGAAGAATGCTACAAGGGGAGTGTATGTAATAGAATTTAAAGAAGCTGAGAAAGTTCTAAAAGAAGATAAGAATGCAGTAGTACCAACTAAACTAAATAATCCTAAGTTCTTGTTTTCTTTTGAATCCTTAGTGAAGTTGTACTCTATACCAAGGTTCTTTGAGATTGACCCTACGATAATTCTGACGGTGCTTTACGTAATATTTTATGGAATGATGTTTGGTGATGTAGGGCAGGGATTAGTGCTTTTCCTTGTTTCTCTAATTCTCTTCCTTAAGTTTAAGAATTTTAGAGTTATTGCAGGTTTAGGAATGGCTGTAGGTTTGTCAGCGGTGTTTTTCGGTGTAATGTATGGCTCAGTCTTCGGAATAGAGGAGAAAATAATACCTCATGTTTGGATATCACCATTGCACGATGTCATTGAAATAATGAAAGTGTCGATACTCATAGGAGCTTTTGTAATAACTCTTGGACTTATTTTGAATATTATAAACACCATACGGGCTAAGAACTTTGTTGAATTGATATTTGGTCACCATGGGCTAGCAGGACTAATTTTCTATTCATCTTTGGTGATATACCCGATTTATGTCTTTTTAACAAATTCGAAGTTTGATTTTTCAATAATGCTATGGGGTATTTTAATAGCCATAGTGATGTTTGTTATAGAAGCTGTAATAGAAGCGAATCACCATCATCAGAAGGTTTCTCCTATATCCGTGTTCTTTAACATATTTGAGGTTTTTATATCTTTTATAAGTAATACAGTGTCTTTCATAAGAATAGCAGGTTTTGCTCTTAACCATACGGCACTAGTGATAACCTTCTCTTCAATAGCACAGGTGCTAAAAGGTTCAACTATTGGTGATATTCTTGCTTTGATAGTGATAGTTTTTGGACACTTATTCATAATAGGCTTTGAGGGATTTATTGTAGGGATACAGGCTTTGAGGTTGAGTTACTACGAGTTCTTTACAAAGTTCTTTAAGGGTGGTGGTAAAGCATTTGAGCCAATAAAGTAAGTTTTACCTCAAGCATCATAGTTTATTT
>JAPYWX010000167.1 GCA_028276145.1 Spirochaetota bacterium | reverse complement strand
AATATAACATCTATGGCTATTGTTGGAAGCTTCGCAGGTTTCATATTCTTCAAACTCTCAAGGCTAATAAAACTACCATACTTTGTAGCAGGGTTCTTTGCCGGATTCTTCGCAGACATATTCACTTATCTAACAACAGCACTACAGCTAGCACTTGAAATACATGGTTCAGAAAGCATAATTTCAGTCTGGATGAAACTTTTCGCTTTGTTTATGCCAATACAGTTACCAATATCAGTAATAGAGGGAATAATAGCAGGATTCGTTATAAAAGTATTTATAGATAGGTTACCAAACTATATAGACCCTGTGGTTGAAGCTGTAAAAAAATAAAGGAGGAGAATATGAAAAGATTAATTATGATTATTGCTATATCATCAATTTTAGGACTTGTTCTAACACCTAATATAGCCCTATCCGATGAAATCAAAAACCAAGAGCAGACCACCCAAATCATAAACCAAAGCAATAAAGAGGAAGAAGGAAAATGGGGCGCATTGGACGAAGTAGTAATAGAAAAAATAGCTAAAGAAAGAGGCAAAGAGCCAAAACCGTTTTTAGAACTCGAAGGAGATTTGCTTCTCTTCGTATTCTCATTAGTCTCAGGTATAGCAGGATTTGTCATTGGCTACTTCACAAGAAAACTCTTTTTTGAAAAAGCTAATCAATAATCAAAGGAGGCTACGCCTCCTCATATCAATACAACTTGAATTCCTACATAATTTGTTGTTAAATTTACATATCCATATCCATAGGATATGGGAAATAAGGAGATAACAAAATGTTGGACCACAGCTTAAGCGAAGAACTGAAAATAAAAAACAACCACATGTTTGAGAAAGTTAGAGAAATGAACACGACAATAAAGCTATTAATTGTCTTTGCTCTACTTTTCATGAATGTATTCTTTAGGAACATATCGTTTAGCCTATTTGTTTCATTAAGTGCTTTTGTCATGACTATCATAATAGGTGTAAGCTTCAAAGAAGTATTCAAAAGAATAAAACTTCCAATTCTTTTTGGTATATTCATATTCTTCATGCAAGCACTTTTCCTTAAAAGTGGTGAACCAGTGATACAAGTTCTAGGAATCAGTATCCATAGCGACGGAATTATCAAAGGGCTAAAAATCTTCTTAACATTAGTTGGTAGCGTATGGTATTTAATACTTGTTGGGCTTACCTCTACCGTTGATTCAATCTTAAGTGGTTTCAGGAGTCTAGGTATACCTGAAATCGTTATTAACATATCACTCATGATGTACAGGTATTCACTCTTGCTGTACGAAGAAGCAATAAGAGTTTTCTATGCTCAAAAATCAAGGTTAGGATACACAAACTTTAAAAACTCTATAAAATCACTTGGGCAACTATGGGGCATCATCATAGTTAATTCACTTATTAGGTCAATCAGAGTGAACGAAGCCATGAAATCTAGAAACTTCACAGGTAAGTTATTCTTTGATTTTAGGAAGAAGCTAAACACAAAGGAAATACTTGCAGGATTCTCATATATTTTATTTTTCCTTAGTATCGGAATCATAATGAAATATTTTGTAGGAGTATAAAATGACACAATTTATTTTCAAAAATGTATGGTTCAAGTATGACAATGAGCATGACTGGGTACTAAAGGATATAAACCTAGAAATCAGAAAAGGCGAATTTGTAATAATCCTTGGGCACAATGGATGCGGCAAAACAACTTTACTTAAACACTTCAATAGATTATTAAAACCTAACAAAGGCGAAATTCTCTTTGAAGGAAAAGATTTAAAATCATACAAAGACTTTGAAGTCTTTTCCAAGGTTGGTTTCTTATTTCAAGACCCTAATGACCAAATATTTGCTACAACGGTTGAGGAAGATGTATCTTTTGGACCTCTTAATATGGGGCTTAGCCCGGAAGAGATAGAAGAAAGAGTAGTTGAATCTCTTAGTTTGGTAGGAATGCTTGAATACAGAAAAGCAAAAATACACGAACTAAGCTATGGACAAAAGCAAAGAGTAGCAATAGCAGGAGTACTAGCAAACAAACCATCAATAATAGTATTTGACGAACCCACTTCATCACTTGACCCAGCAACACAAATTGAAGTAATGGACATACTAAAAAGATTGAACGAATCAGGAATAACAGTAATAATGACAACACACGACATAGAGTACATAGCTGAATACACAGAAAGGATAATCACCATGGCAAACGGTATGATAATATATGACGGAGACATTAAAGAACTATTTTCTAAAGATGAAATAATAAATTCTTCCAGGCTAAGGCTACCAAAGGTAGCCGTATTAGTGAAGAAAATTTTCGAATACTACGGAATAAAATTAGATAACATCCCTCTTAAAGTTGATGAAGCTATGGAACTTATAAAAAACACCTTCAAGGAACCCTTTATTCACACGCACTCTTAGTACGAGTGCTAATCAGCACGAATGCTAATCAGCACGAGTACTTAAAGCACAAGTGCTTCTTCAGAAGGACTTCGCCTCTTTTCACTCTCTAATAGTTACAAAAAAGTGCTATTTAGCACGAAGTGCTATTCAGCACAAAGTGCTATTTAGCACAAGGTGCTATTAAGCACACAACCTAATTATTTGAAGAGATGCTAATGCATCTCTTCACTATTAAGTATTAAGGATATCAACAAAATGGCGATATGAATAACTTAAACATAAGTAAGTGCTATAAGCACAAGGTGCTATTAAGCACAAAGTGTTATTAAGCACAAAAAGAAAGGATGCGGGTACTTTTAATAGCACCCACACCCTTCGAGAAACCCAAAAGTGGGAGGGGAGTATTATTACATTTCTACCTTTATTTCAGTCGAGAATGATTTCTTTTGAACGTTACCGACAAACTCAAATTCACCTTGAATGATATAAACACCATTCGGCACTATTTCACCGTTATTATCCTTCAAGTCCCATTTTATGCTATCAAACTTCAGAACCTGCCCAGAAGCAACTTTACCACCTTTTGTTGTCTGCACTTTTGCCACCTCTTTAAATTCCCTTACAACATCACCTGTAGATTGAGAAACCACTACAATCCTATACGAGATTATATTGTCTATGGCACCTCTTAATGACCTTATATTAACCTCAT
>JAPYWX010000129.1 GCA_028276145.1 Spirochaetota bacterium | reverse complement strand
ACTTGTCCCGACTATCGTAACGGATGTGCTCAATCACTTTATCCATGTCAGCATCACCAGTGATTTGGAGCGGATGCTCAGGAAGGTTACGAAGATTTTCGTCCTTCCATACTTTGAGTACCATCCCTACCATGTAGTCTTGATAGAGCATTTGCAGTTCAGCAAGTTTCTTGCCTACTGTGGAAATCCTTTGGAAAGACTCACGGTCAAAGATGGGCACGCGATGATGAGAAGAAATGAGGTTATTACCATACTGCTCTGAGTAACGAGGAGCTGCAATGACACCAGCAATGTAATAGAACAAATCTTCATCAGTCAAATCTGGCTTGTTCAGAGCTTTTCGCACCTTTCGCAAAAATTCAACGTTGATGTTAGGGATACTAACCTCTTTCCTGGAATCACTGTTATCGCTATCAAAAAGTCCGTTGCCTTTGGATTTAACACGGAGTGGGTAAAGCATGGTGTGATACCCAAGTAGGAAAAAGTCACAAGTATGTTTTGTAACAAAAAGGTCGGTTCCATTAACACGATATAACGCTGTTATTGTCGGGTCATTGGTATCAATAAGACCAGTTTTATGAATTGCATGTAGTACCTTACCATGATGGCAGACCCACATAGGCACAAAAGGCTTGTAAAATGCTATCTTTATATGTTTTCGTAAGTCTGCCCCGTTAAAGTATTTCTGAACTTTATTTACTACATATTCCTCTGTAAAGTCGTATAAAATATAGTCTTTACCTGTCACAATACCATTACTAAAAATATTGAATGTTGTTCCCCTTAACTCTGGGTATTTATGGAAGTTTGCGTCACTTTGACTTAACCAATCACACTGCTCATTTGGAATGATAGGCTGCCATGTTAAGTGTTCATTTGTATTTGCGATTATGTTTTTCAGCTTACGCAGCTTTTCTTTTGCCTTTAGACCATCTCCGATAGCAGCATAGTATATTTGAGCTATTTTTTTCTCAGATTTAGAACTTTTCACTAGGAATATGACACAGACTCCTGAACGTGTTTGCGAGCCAAAAACATTTTCACCTTCTATTTCTATAAGTCCAATACCCTTTATCACATTGTTAATACTGCCTTTTAGGTCGTATATGTATATATAGTCATATTCTTTTTGCAATGCGGCACGAATACCAGCACCAATTTTTGAAGTCAAGAAGCTATTATTGACAACCATTGTAACTATGCCCTCTTTAACCTTATCAGTGAGTATTCTGAGAGTTTGAATGTATGTGTCATTATATCTGCTTACATTCTTTACATCTCCCCCCATAATATCCTTAACATACTCAAAGTATGTTTCTTTAATGCGTTTAGCGATGTTCGCAGGTACCGGAATCTTTGTTTCCCTTTCTATATCTTCTCTATATCCTCTCCATGGTGGGTTGGTAACGACAATATGGATAGGCTTTTGTTTATGCTTTTTAGCATGTTCTTTGAGTGGGTTTGTATCTAGCAACCCTGCTTTTTCTTCTGCGAGGAAGTAGAGGCTGTCAGTCCATAATGCATCGTCAAAGAGGGGCGGGTCATCCATCTTCCGCTCTAAGGTGTCCTGAATGTTTTTGAGCAGGATGAGGTAGGGAAGCAGCTCAAGGTCAGCAGCTCGGATCTCGCCACGTTCCACTTTTCCTTTCGCTTCTTCGGGTGATATCATGTCTATAACCGAGGCGAGGAAGGAACCAGTACCTGCAAAGGGGTCTACAATATCAACATCCTTATCACCTAATGTCTTACCTAGATGCTTTTTAGCCAACTCGTTAGTTATGTAAACTGCAAAATTCACTACTTCAATGGGTGTGTAAGCAATCCCAGACTCCTTAGCAACATCTTTGAAGACATTATTGAAGAAGTTAGTAAAGAGTAACCTGATGAATTCTTGTCGTTCGTCGTTATTGACTATCGCTTTTGCTTTGTTAGTAACCCTTTGGTAGAAGTATTGCAGACGCTCACTATTGTTCTCTACAAAGTACTTGAATACATCAAAAAGACTATCAAGTACCTTTTCCACTTCCGACTTCTTGTCAAAGAACAATGCGTCTAAAATTGGCTTAGCTATGATGTATTGCGTGATAATAGCAACGAGTTTTTTGTCGTCTATCGTGAATTCTTCATACCCGTACATCGCTTTTAGCTGAGAACGAAGTCTGTCTAGATGGACTCTTATAGGTGAATTGGTATCTTGTATTTCGGTCTCTAACAAGCTTTTGACTTCTTTTGCGAGTTTTGTTGCTTCAGATGACCAGTCAGCTATGAATTCATTAGCTAAACGGAAGATTTTGACAATCTTAGGGATGATGAAGTTACGCAGCTCGTACAGCTCTGGACTGCGACCGCCTATTATCCCTAACTTGATTTCGTTTTCCCTACTCTCCTCCACTTCTTCCGTTTTGTCTTCTGTCAGAGGTTCAAAGGTTTCTTCTGCTTTTTCTTTCTTTGGGTCTATGAAGAGAGCACGCATCTTAGCTACTAAGGTCTCGTCCATAGACTGAAGCGCACTAATCACCTGCCAGATAACTTTGAAGGTACTCTTGTCAATCTTCTCTTTCGTCTCTTCGGAGTCATCATTGACCAGAATAGGCAGTATCACATAACCGCGTTTTTTGCCGGGTGCTTTTCGTACTGCCCGACCAACGGCTTGTACAACATCTACAACGCTTGACTTCGGGTCAAAGAAAGTGATGAAACTAAGCGCTGGAACATCAATACCCTCGGTCAGCACCTTAGCGTTAGCTAAGATACGAACATCGTCTTCTTTACCTTCGCCGAGCCATTTGATGAGTCGTGCCTTGTCGTAAGCACTCATTAAACCTTCTATGTAGTCAATGCTGATGTTTGATGCCTGACTGACTACGCGTTTATACTCTTGACTAATCTCTTTAGCTCGTTTGACACGATTGGTGAAAATGATACCACACTTAGGTTTGACCCGTATGGGGCGGTCTCTCTCATCTACTGCATTACCTAAGATGAAATCTTCAAGTGCTTTGAGTTTAGTCGCGTAATCCACATTCAATGCCCTTTCTTGTCTCAGGTATTCCTGAAACTCTTTTTGGAGTAGCTTCTTTTTACGTCTGTCTATGAACAGAAGTAACAATGTATACGGTAATATCACGCCATCGTTTGTAGCTTGTACAAAGGTGTATTCAAAGAAGGTAGGCCCGAACAGTTCTGGGTCGTTCATGTTATACAGGGCAGCTATTTGGTCAGCTTCGTCGCTGTCCTTGACTTCCACTATTTTCGGGGTAGCGGTCATGTAGAGCCGCTTCTCGGTTTTGATGTACTCATTGTAATGCACCTTTTTGAATACGCTTTCTTCTGTGCCTTTACGCCGCACACCAGCCGTCCTGTGCGCTTCATCACAAATCACAAGCTCAAACTCTGGAAGCCCTAACCCATGCGCTTCAATCAGAACATCCAAAGATTGGTAAGTGGAAAAGATGACATTCAGCTTATTCGGTTCAAACCGCAGATTTTTGATTAGCTCGTGAGCTGTCGTAGTAGCGGGGTAACTGAGAAGCGAAAGCTTGTGCCAGTTCGTAGTATCAATGATATTGTTTTCATCATCGTCTATTTCGGTTTTCTTCTTAGCAGTTACTCTCCCCACTTTGTCGTCCGATACAACTGCATACGCATTTACTTGATAATCACTTTTCAGATGGTACTCCCTAATCGTCTGGTCAAGAAGCGCAATAGACGGTGCTAAAAAGAGCACCCATCCTTTATCCCCGACTATTTCTTCTGAAATCTTGATGGAGGTGTAGGTTTTCCCTGTTCCGGGTGGCATGATGAGCTTACCACGATCGTACTTCTCAAACCCCTTCAAAACCGCTTCAATAGCTCGTTGCTGATGGGGTAAGGGTGAAAGCTTCTGCTTGACAATAGTAGGCTCTTCATAACTATTAGCGTACTGCCTGACATCGGCAGCTTTTACAAAGATGACATCTAGATCAAAGTCTTTGATTTCTTCTTCTACTCGTGTGCTTATCTTGTCAGCTACTACGATAACCTTTTGGAAACCTTCCTTCTGTTTGGCGGGTGAGCGGTTACTCGTGGGTCGCTACGCTTTGGAGGCGGTTAGCGATGCTGAGGTACCGCTTGACCAAGCTGCGAATCTGCTTGACCATCAGGTTGGTGTTCTTAGGGAGGGTGTCCAGCACATCTTGGAGCGCCTCAAAGGTAGGGAGAGCGTCCAAAAAGTTTTCTACAAGCTGTTGCTTTTGCTCGCGTGGGATGCGCACCAGTGTCCGCCCTGTACGGGTAGATGTCCGAGCGTACCGTGCAGGCAGCTCAATCCCGAAAGCGCCGAGGGATTCACGGAGCGCCTCATTGCGGAGCTTTTGCACAATGGGAGCCACATTCTTCTCCTCACTCGCGCTTTTGACGGCCAAAAGCTCGTCCAGCTTAGGGAGCAAAAGGTACGCTGCGATGCACCGGTACCAGCCTCCATGCTGCGATACCGCTACACCAACACTCGCAATCTCCCTACGAATTTGTGATTCCACCTCGTGAGGGAGGAAGCTGTGCTCCCCATTCAGCTCCTTCTCTAAATTCGTAATCAGTTTCTTCAGGCTCTTTTCTGTGAGAGCCTT
>JAPYWX010000176.1 GCA_028276145.1 Spirochaetota bacterium | reverse complement strand
GAAGAACAGAAGGAGTATACAGATAAGAGGTTTGAGGAATTATTACATTACTCTGACAAGCGATTTGAGGATATGAATAGGAGGCTTGAGGAAATTATACATTACTCTGACAAAAGGTTTGAGGATATGAATAAGAGATTTGATGACATGAATAAGAGGTTTGAGGATATGAACAAGAAATTTAATCTTCTTACGTGGCTTATAGGTGTTGGGTTTACGGTTTTGACTGTTTTGATTACAATTTTTAGGTTTGTTCATTAATAAGATGAGAGAAGTTTTTTTTGATGAAGATACAATATTTGCTCCAATAACTCCTAATGTACATTCAGCTGTCACATATATTAGGGTTTCTGGGGATAAGGCTATAGACATTGTTGATAAAATATTTGTAGGCAAGAGAGAATTGAAATCCGTTAGGTCTCACTCTATTGTTTACGGTAGGATAGTTGATAATGATGAAGTTGTTGATGATGTTTTAGTTTCTGTAATGCGAGCTCCTAATTCTTATACTGGTGAAGATGTTGTTGAAATTGGGTGTCACGGTAATCCAATCATTGTTGGTAGAGTTATGGAATTACTTAAAAGGCACGGTGCTAGGATGGCTAGAGCGGGAGAATTTACTAGAAGAGCGGTTCTAAATGGTAAAATGGACCTTGTACAGGCTGAGGCTGTGAATTCGCTTATAATGAGTAATAACCTAAGTTCTTTGAAAGTATCTAGAAAGTTACTTGATGGTAAACTATCTGAAAAGGTAGTTAGGCTTAAAGAAAAGTTATTAGACCTCTTGGCTTATCTTGAGGTTTTGGTTGACCATCCTGAAGAGGATTTGGCACATAGGGATTGGAATTACATAGAGGAAACAATAAAAAGTTGTGTAACGGAAGTTGAGGATATAATTGAGAAATCCAAAAAGAGTAGTTTCTTTATGGATGGTATCAAGTTATGTATAGCTGGTAAAACTAATGTTGGTAAGTCTAGCCTGATGAATGCTATACTTGGTGAGGATAGAGCTATCGTTTCAAATATTCCTGGTACTACTAGGGATGTTGTTAAGGAGATAATGTCTATAAATGGTGTCCCTGTAAGTGTATTTGATACCGCCGGAATAAGGGAGTCAAAGAATGTTATTGAGACGGAGGGAATAAGAAGAACTATTGAGAGCATAAAATCGGCAGATGTTATATTACTTGTATTTGATGTTAGCTCAAAAATAACAAAAAACGATATTTTGGTGGTCGAGAGTATAAAAAAGTATGCTGATAACAAAGATATTTTCTTGATTTTAAACAAAATTGATATAGCCTCTGAAGAGGCTATTAATAAAAAAGAAAAGGAAATACAGAAATTACTTGACGAATATAAACTCAGGTACCTAAAGGAATTTAAAATCTCAGCGAAGGAAAAGGTTAATATTGGGGAGTTAAAAAACAGTATAGTAGAAACTGTTGTCGGTAATGTGAACGAGGAAATAGAGAATATACTTTTGGTTAACTCTAGGCACAAGGAGTTAATGAGTGATGTTTTGAGTTCTCTCAGGGAAGCTTTAGAGGCGGCACAGGACAGAATGTCGGAAGAGTTCATAGCCATAGGGATAAGGGATGCTTTGGCTTACATCGGTGAAATGATAGGGGAGATTACAACCGAGGACCTCATGGATAGAATTTTCGCTAGTTTCTGTGTGGGGAAGTAATGCAGATTCCTCTGTTTGGTGATAAAAATACGAGAAAGCCTATTGTTTTGATATCTAAGACTGATTTTATTGATTTTCAGAAATGTAGATACACTTGGTACATGCGTAAGGTACAGCAGGTTAAAGTCCCACCAACTGAAAGTATGATTAAAGGAACTAACATGCATAATGTAGCTAAAGATATAAATGATTCTCTGAGAAAGGGGAAGTTAAAAAACTTTGATGAGGTCTTGAATTTTGTTCTTAGCCTTGATTTAGAAAGTGGTGTTAGGTGTGGAATAGAGAATTTTGTTAGGTACCTAAAGGGTAGGTATGAGGGTAATTTACCTTATGTACCTAGGATAGTTGAAGAAAGGATAGAGTATGATGTGAAGGATGGTTATAGGATAGTGGGTATACCCGATGTTGTTTATTTTGATTCAAAGACGAATTCCTTTGAGGTTGTTGAGTATAAAAAAAGTGTTTACAGGGATGAAGAAGAGATATTACTTGAGGCTATGTTCTACGGGTATATCCTTGAGAAATCAAGGAGGTTTAAGGTAGAAAAAGTGAGTTTTGTTTCTTTTGATGATGGGTATACCAAGAGTAAAGAATATTCTAAGGCTGAGATTGAGAAAAAAATTTTTGATATGATTGGCTTCTTGGATGAAATGGATTTTGAGCCGAATCCTTCCGAAGATGTTTGTAAGGTTTGTGTTTTTAGAAAATATTGTCCTTATGCCAAAGGTTAGTTATGCTTTTTGTTAAGGTAATACTGCCAGTATACTTGATTATTGCTATTGCTTACATTTTAGCAAAATACAAAAGACTAGATCCCTTTCAGTTTAGCGTTTTGTCTATATACATTCTGACACCTGCTCTTATAATAAGGTCTTTTGATATATATGGTGAGGTGTTGCTTAAGTCTGTACATTTGGTTGTTGTTCATTCAATTATTCAAACGATAATTATGTATGTTTTGGCTTTGTTTTTTGCTAATTTGATGAAGTTGTCCAATAGGTCAAAGTATATTTTTATTTTACTTTCATTTTTGCCTAATACGGGTAATATTGGTATTCCTGTGTGTGAATATTATCTTGGGAGTGCTGGAAGTAGCTTTGCTACTTTTATACTAGTTGTTACATCTATACTTTCTCAGACTTATGGGGTTTACTTGGTGATGAAAAGTAAATCAAATAGTACTGATTTGCTGAAGACGATGAAGGATATAACTTACAATATTCTTTCTTTGCCTTTGCTTTAC